>NZ_CFIGVI010000020.1:0-52167 GCF_984588085.1 Wandonia sp. | reverse complement strand
TTTCATGTGGTACATCGTCATTCCATCAACGGAAGTATCAGAGAGGCTATGAATATGGCTGGAGAGAAAGTAAAGCTGAAAAAGAGGAGGCTATCAGGTCATTTGAAGCTGAAGACAAAACAGAAGGAGCCTTCTCTTTAAGAGAAGAGGAGTGGAGAGAGACTGAAAAAACGGATGAGGTTTCTAGTAATACAACGGTTCGGATACAAGAAACAGAAACAATAGCAGAGTCCTTACCAAGGCGAAATAAACCAGATAAGAAAAGTAACATTGAAAGGAAGGGTATTTCAGAGGTAGAAGTTGAGCGGGGCTATAACGGTAACTCGGAACCGGAATCTATTGAGGAAAGAAAAGAACGTCATGCGTATAAATTTAAGAAAGCAAGTGACGCAATGTTGGTAATGATGGCAATTTTCCTGTTTCTTACACTAGCGTTCTCTATATTGGCAATGTCGTATTTTGTCGTTCCATTAATTTTGGGTTGTGCAGCTTTGTTTTTCCCTGTTACACTGCATTCTGTCTTTAGAATGGCCAGTAATAAGCGAACAAAAAAAGAAGAACTTAAGGCGAAAAACAAGAAATGGTTTTGGGGTATTTTAGTGGGATACCTTTCCTTACTTATCGTTGGTTTGGTTGTTGGACTTATACTGTTTGTTTATTTCTAATGTAACCTACTACTGTTTTACCGACCGGTCCTTCCACTCTTTGTGAATAAACAAAGAACCCAACCCGATTGAACAGAGTAAAAGCGGGTAAAAAAATTGTAATAAGGGAAGGTAGAAGGCTAGACTCCAGTTTTGATAGCGTGTAAACCAGGGTATGTACGTGATAAAATCCACACAAAAACGTACAATAAATAATCGGAAAGCAAGCGGATAGTCAGCTTGTACAATCAATAGTAAAAACGATAACGGATAGATCAGGTTAATCAAAAACACCCACCCGGCAAAGAAAGTGGCCCGGGAGTCCGTGCCTCCCGAATTGTTCGCCATCCAGCGAATTCGTTGTCGGATCAAAGCTCCGATAGATTCCGGAACAGGTGTGACAACCGTTTGTTCAGGATGGAGGGTGTAACGCACTTTTCTTCCCTGTTTTTTGAATTGAGAAAGCGCAAATTGATCATCCCCCGAAAGCAGATGGTCATGTTGTGACAGGTCGTTGTATGTCAGGTAATCTTTCGTAGCGAATAGCAGATTGGCTCCACTCGCCATCAGAGGATTATTTTCCGGAACACTTCCCTGTAACAGTTGAAAACTACCGTACTCCAGTTCCATGAGTTTACCGGCCAAAGTAGCTCCTGTCATACGAACAGGCAGACAAATCATAGCGTAACTCCCGGGATCAGGAAGGACGGAGAAATAATCTTCAGGTACTACGACATCTGCATCAAGAGTCAGTGTATAGAGAGTGTTTACTTTTTTAACTCCTTCAAATACAGCCTGTTTTTTCCCCGAAACAGGATGGGGAAGAGAAAGAATCGCAAAGGAAATGGCAGATTCCGAAAGTTCTTGTTGGATTACGGCTTTTCCATTGTCAGTAGAATGATCATCTACAAAAATGAATGCAGCGGGAAGTTGTTTTTGAGCTTTGAGAGACTGTAAAAGGGGACGAATCCGGCTTTCTTCGTTTCGGAATGGAATGATAACAGTAAGCTCTTCCGGTCGTATTTTCGGGGATTGCTTTCGCTTTCTAACGAGATTAAAAAGTAAAATATACAACGCAAAGCCGAGCGCAATACTGATCCAGAGGGCTACTACGATTTCGAGGGCTTCCATCGCAACCAGATTATTCCTCCGAGTAAAGCCGGAAGACTTAGATTAATAAACCAAAGAATCAGTGAGCAACTCAGGATCACAGCAGAATTAGGAATCAAACCTGCTAACACAAAAACGGCAATATTTTCCCGCACCAGAAGCTTTCCGAAAGCAATGGAAGGAGCCAGTGTCATGAGGAAGTAAACAGTCCAGACGGCATATAGTAATTCCAGATTAACCGGGATCGTAAACGCCGAAAGGATGAGCACGTATTGTATAGAAAAGATGCTGTGTCTTAGTAAACTCAACCCCAATAATTGCCATTTCAGCTGGTGATTCCGTTGCAGAACTAGTGCTGCATGCTGCATAGATTTTTTCCAGAAAAAACGGGAAATAAACCGTGGTACGACCATCGGTATGAGGTACAGGATAACCATTATTGTTGTGAGTAAAAAGAAAATAACCCACATCCAACCTGATATTTCGGGAAAGTCCAGATGAACGAAAAGAGCAAATCCGATGGCTCCAAAGAACATAGAAGCAATCCATTGCGCTACATTGCCATATATCGTAAGAACCGAAGCTTCTATTTGCAGGCGTTTCGGAAGCCAGATCATTCTTCCGATGAAGTTCCCCGACCGGTTGGGCGTAAAGAGACTGGAAGACACACCGGTTAACAATGAAAAAACAACTTTGGAAAGCGACACTTTTGCGTGGAGACTTTTCAGAATGATACGCCATTTTATTCCCTCGATAAGCCAGTTGATGGGCATAAGCAGAAATGCCAGGAACAAAAGAGACGGTTTCCGAAGCAGAATTTCTTCGGGGGCAAATTTGTCAAACCGAAAGAGCTGATACAGCAGGATCACCAACAAACCGATGCTAAACAGCAACTTGATGGTTGTAATTATCTTCCCGTTTATTTTCCGTAATTTCGCCAAAGTAGCTTAAAATAATGGTTGAAGATAAAATAATTCTTGGAATTGACCCGGGTACTACCGTTTTGGGGTATGGGTTAGTACACGTGCAGGCGAAAAAGCTCAGTTTACTCAATTTTGGCGTGATTCATCTACATAAATTGGGCAACCAACCGGATAAGCTGAAACGGATTTACGATCGGGTAGAGGAAATTATCAGAGAGTATAAGCCGGATGAAATGGCTATCGAAGCTCCTTTTTTCGGAAAGAATGTACAATCAATGTTAAAGTTGGGGCGTGCCCAGGGCGTTGCCATAGCGGCTGCTTTAAGTAAGAATGTGCCGTACGAAGAGTACACCCCAAAGCGGATCAAACAGAGTATTACCGGTAGTGGTAATGCTTCCAAAGAACAGGTAGCGGCTATGTTGCAAACGCTGCTGAACTTTCCGGAAATGCCGAAATATCTTGATGCAACAGACGGTCTTGCTGCGGCTGTTTGTCACTATTTTTCCAAAGGGATTGGAGAGAATAATAAGGCAGGCTCAAAAGACTGGAAATCTTTTCTTACGCAGAATCCGGAACGAAAAAGATAACTACCCGATCGGGTGGTGATGAAAGAAAATGCAAGTCAGTCCTTTTTTCTTGTACTACATAAACAGTTTATGTACATTTGCGCCCTATTTTGCTGGTTGTGAAAAACGGAATTAAATATCTATTGCAGAGAATGCTTGGTTTTAGGCGTTATCTGATTGTTTTTTCCCGTTTTAAAATTGCCACACTTCGCAAAGATAAGAAAGAAGCCGATTTCTTTGTGTTTGTTGACCTGTTGAAACATCCTACCACAATCCTTGATATAGGCGCCAATCTGGGGATCATGACGGTGCATTTGGGAAAGAAATTTCCTGCTGCAACGATCCACGCAATAGAACCTATACCGGATAATCTCGCTGTTCTATACGCTAATATTCGACGCTACCGACTCAAAAATGTGGAAGTGCATGAACTGGCGGTCGGTGACGAAGAAAAAACCGTCAAAATGGTGCTACCCGTTCAGGGAAAAACCCGTATGCAGGGATTGAGTCATGTCAAACATGAAAGTATCACCGAATGGAACGAGGGAGATGAATTTGAAGTACAGTGTACAAAGCTGGACACTCTTTTTCCGCAAGAACAGGTCGATGCTATTAAACTGGACGTTGAAAATTTTGAGTTTTTCGCACTTCGCGGCGGAATTGAAATAATACAACGGACACATCCGGTTATTTATGCCGAATTATGGGACAACGAGAACCGGGTAAAATGTTTTGATTTACTAACCGGGTTAGGCTATACAATCAATGTGGTCGAGAACGGGATTTTGGTGCCTTTTGATCCGTTGAATCATACCCAGCAGAATTTTATCTTCCTGATCAGCGAGTAAGTCGCGTTTATTTTCCGTTATATTCTACAATATTCCGTTCTGTTTCGTACAAACGTACCGTAAGTTCAAGTCGGGATGAAAGTCTTTTCCTGAGCTTGTTCCAGATAACAATAGCAATATGTTCGGCAGTAGGATTTAGTTGCGCAAATTCAGGTACGTCAAGGTTTAAGTTTCTGTGGTCAAAGGGTTCAATCACTTCTTCCCGGATGTATTGCTTCAATATCTTCATATCGATGACATATCCGGTGTCCGGATCTATTTCTCCTTCTACCCAGGCTTCCAGTACGTAATTGTGTCCGTGATAATTGGGGTTATTGCAAAGGCCAAAAACTTCGTCATTCTTTTCCTCCGACCATGTCGGATTATACAGCCGATGTGCTGCATTGAAAGTCTCTCGTCTGCATACTTTCATAACTCCCTTATTTAATTTATACAACAACTCCCGCCAAAAGGACGGGAGTGTATGACTATAAGTACTTTTTTATTTCGTCTGCATTTTCCTGCATAATGATACGGAACCACGCCGTGTAATTTTCAGGATTATTTTTCATGTCATCAACGAGATCTTCCCATGCCATGAATTTCCAGTCACCCACTTCCTCGGGGTTAGGAACCGGTTCGCCATTAAAAACACCTGTCATTACATGGTCAAATTCATGTTCGGTCATACCTTTATCCAATTCTGCTCTGTAGATAAATGGATAGGCATAAGTAAGATCTACCACAAACCCCATTTCTTCCTGCAGACGTCGTTTTCCGGCTTCGATAATTTCCTCACCGTCTCTTGGATGGCTGCAACAGGTATTCGTCCACAACCCTCCTGAATGATACTTAGAGTCGGCACGTTTCTGTAAAAGGACCTCTCCCTTATCATTCACCACAAAAACAGAAAAGGCACGGTGCAAAAGACCTTTTTCATGCGCTTCTGTTTTTCCCATCAGCCCGATGGGATTATCACTTCTGTCTACAAGGACTACTTGTTCTTCCACGTTTTTCGAATTTGATTGTGATAGACAAAGGTAATACAATTGATTCTAATTTTAGAAGCTATTGAGATGACTTGGGTGGATTATTCCGGTTTTTGAGAGTGGAATTTACTTCCTTAAACCGAAAGAAAAACAGGGAGACAGAATCTGTTGGGAAGTGTTGTCCACAATTAATTGTTAAATTTGTTAATAATCCTGTAACAAAATAAGGCGTAATCCGTCTCAGTAAAAACGAGAACAAAATCGAATGACAGTAAGTGAGTACAACATTTGTGTAAGAGACTACTCCGATAATATCTATCGGTTCGTTTTGAAACACATAAAAAATGTTGAAAAAGCGGAGGATATTGTCCAGGATGTTTTTGAAAAAGTTTGGGTAAAAGTTGAAGATATTTCATTCGCCAAAGCAAAGAGTTATTTTTTTCAGGCGGCCTATCGAACGATGATAGACTACATTCGGAAAGATGCCAGAATGTGCTACAGCGAAGACATTCAGTCGGAACAAAAGAGCTTTCAAAAACAGACGGACTTACAGGAGATTCTGAACAATGCCCTGGAGCGATTGCCCCAAATTCAACAGAGTGCGATACTGCTGCGGGATTATGAAGGTTATAGCTACGAGGAGATAGGAGAGATTTTGTCATTGAATGAGTCGCAGGTGAAAGTGTATATTTTCAGGGCGCGAAAAAATTTGAGAGAGTATTTGAGAAAAATAGATTATGTGTTAGACGAACGATGAAAAGAATTACGCGAAATAACTATGAAGCCTTTTTGCTGGATTTAAGCGAAGGGAGATTGTCTCCGGAACTGGCTGAGGAGTTGTTTGATTTTTTATCAGACAATTCTGATCTGGAAGCTGATCTGGAGGAAATGGATACGACGCCAGTTCTCTTAACCAGTCATGTTCCTAACCGTCGCAAAAACTCTTTGTATAAAGAGGAAAGCGAAGAAAACCTTCTGAACCTTATTATCTCAGTAACGGAAAATGTTGCTAAACCAAATGAAGAAAAGCAACTTTCTGTGATGATAGAAAAAAATGAGCAATGCAGAGACGAGTATAAACTCATGCGGTCGATTGCGCTTAAACCGGGAGCAGAAGAGTTTTCAAGAAAAGCGCTATTGATGCAGGAGGCACCTGTTCGTGTTATGCCTTGGTTATTGCGTTTTTCAGGAGTCGCTGCAGCGATTTTGTTTATGTGGACCTTTTTCAGAAGTGACAATCCGTCGCTATACTCTTCTGAGCGTATGGCGTATGTGAACGAAGGAGAAGTATCAACGAGGGATGTGGGAGGACAGTTGGTCGCAGAAGGATTACCACCTGATGTTACGTCCGAAAATCTCTTGAATGAAGAGACCGTTATCCAGGATGGCGGGAAAAACACTCCTCAAAACTCAATTAATTCGGGAGAAGAAAAAATGGTCTGGCTGGCAGACAATACTTTTGATAATGCGCGTACAAATTATACTGAGGACGCTGCATTACCCCGATTGAAGCAAGTAGATAATATCACATTGGACCAACATCTTGATATGGATGTGATCGCGTTGCAAACAGAAATTCCGCAACAGGAGAAAACCCTTGTTGATATTAGTGAGGAACCCAGCTATATTACAGCTATGTCTGAAGAACATGAGGATTTGAAATCTTCTTCTCTTGTGAACAAAGTAACTATTAAGATTGATGAAAGCGTTGAGTTGAAGCGTGAGAATGATGCGTTTTATGTGCGAATCGGTCGCTTTACGGTAAGTTTTGTTAAATCAATCTTTTCTAAGAATAACAAAGACGAGAACAAAAAAGAAAACAAGAAGAAATGAGAAAATTACTTTTCCTCTTTTTGTGCGGTAGTGTATTTACCGGATATGGTCAGGAGGCCGATACTACGAAAATCAAACTGGGAGACTCAAACATGACGATAGCCATTGAAAAGAATGGCAAAGATCAGGGGTACTACAACCGATACCGGAGAAAGGATAAAATTCTCGGAGATCATAAGTATGCACATTGGTCCGGATTAGATATTGGTGTGGGAATGTTGTTGAATTCTTCCGGAGGAACCTCTTTTGCAGGAGCGGATTATCTGGAAAATGATCCGTCGGCTTCATGGACATTCAATGTGAATCTTTTTGAACATTATTTTCCTATTGCGAAACATCATTTCGGATTTGTAAGTGGTATTGGTTTTAATGCTGCGCATTATGGTTTCAAGAGAAACAATAGGATTGATTTTAACTACCTGGACAATGAGATGACAGCTGAACTGGATACCGTTTGGAATTACACGCGAAATCGTTTGTTGGTTGGCTATCTGCAGCTTCCGGTTCTTTTTCAGGTAAATACCAGTGATGATTACAGAAAGAATGTACACATTGCTTTCGGTGTCCTGGCGGGTGTACGTATCGGTTCGGATGTTAAAAGGAAATCGAAACAGAATGGTGAAGTATATAAATACGTAGAAAGGGGATCGTTTTTCCTCAATCCCTTTAAATTGGACGCAACATTGCGTTTAGGATACAGAAACTGGGGGATATTTGGCAGTTATAATCTGGTTCCTCTATTTGAGACATCTGTTACGCAAAGAGCAAATGCTGTTTCGTTTGGATTGTCTTTTACCTGGTAAATAAATTTTATCTATAATCGAAAACGTGGAGGGCGATACGGTTTACCGTGTCGCCTTTTACTTTTCCTATACGGTGTGTTTGGATAAATATGGAGCAGTAAAAAGGGGGGATTCAACGAATCCCCCCTTCACTTTTATCTGAAAGAATTTCTGTTATTTTTCAGTAGTTGTCAGTGATGCTTTCATAAACTCACGGTTCATACGTGCGATATTAGAAAGAGAGATTCCCTTAGGACACTCTACCTCACAAGCTCCTGTATTTGTACAGTTTCCAAATCCTTCTTCATCCATTTGAGAAACCATATTCAATACGCGTTGTTCAGCTTCTACACGACCCTGTGGAAGTAGTGCAAACTGAGATACTTTTGCCGATACGAAAAGCATGGCAGAAGCATTTTTACAGGTAGCTACACATGCTCCACACCCGATACAAGTCGCAGCAGCAAACGCATCGTCTGCATCTTGTTTTGGAACAGGAATAGAGTTTGCATCTTGTGCTGCTCCCGTATTAACGGAAATATAACCTCCTGCCTGAATGATACGATCAAACGCAGAACGATCTACTACAAGATCCTTGATTACCGGAAATCCTTTTGCTCTCCATGGTTCGATATAAATCGTGTCTCCGTCTTTAAAAGAACGCATATGTAGCTGACAGGTAGTGACACCTGACTGAGGTCCGTGAGCACGACCATTGATGTATAATGAACACATTCCGCAAATCCCCTCGCGGCAATCGTGGTCAAATGCTACAGGTTCGTCACCTTGTTCAACCAACTGATCATTTAATACATCCAACATCTCAAGAAAGGACATATCAGGTGAAATATTGTCGATGGGGTAGTTTACAATCTTACCTTTATCATTAGCGTTTTTTTGTCGCCAGATTTTCAATGTTAATTTCATCTCTTTCGTTTTTTTAATGATTCGACAAACCCTTACTTGTAGCTTCGTTGAACCAGTTTTACGTTTTCGAATACCAATTCCTCTTTATTCATTTTGGGTTCCTGACCGTCACCGGTAAATTCCCAGGCAGAAACAAAGGCAAAGTTTTCATCGTCACGAAGAGCCTCCCCTTCGTCAGTTTGGGACTCTTCACGGAAGTGTCCACCACAAGACTCTCTTCTTGTCAGTGCATCCAGACACATTAGCTCTCCTAATTCAAGGAAGTCGGCAACGCGTCCTGCTTTGTCCAATTCAGGGTTAAATTCGTTTACAGATCCCGGAATACGAACGTTTTCCCAGAATTCTGCACGGATAACACGTATTTCTTCGATAGCCTCTTTAAGACCTTGTTCATTACGTGCCATACCACATTTATCCCACATTACTTTTCCAAGGCGTTTGTGGAAGTAGTCAACAGGTTTTGTTCCTTTGTTAGCGATAAGTTTTTCGATACGATCTTTAACTTCTTTTTCTGCTGCTTCAAACTCAGGAGTGTCTGTTGGTATTTTTCCTGTACGAATATCTTTTGATAAATAAGACCCTATAGTGTAAGGAATAACGAAATATCCGTCTGCCAGACCCTGCATTAAGGCAGAGGCTCCAAGTCGGTTTGCTCCGTGGTCACTAAAGTTCGCTTCTCCGAGAGCATATAAACCTGGGACAGTTGTCATTAAGTCATAATCTACCCAAAGTCCACCCATTGTATAGTGTACTGCCGGATAAATTTTCATTGGCGTTTCGTACGGGTTATCACCTGTAATCTGCATATACATATCAAACAGGTTTCCGTATTTTTCTCTTACAACATCTTTCCCTAATTTGATAATTGTTGCTTTATCCGGGTTAACAATGTTGTGTTTGTTTGCTTCAATTTTACCGTATCGCTCAATAGCAGCAGCATAATCAAGGAAAACAGCTTGCCCGGTTGGGTTTACACCAAATCCGGCATCACATCTTTCCTTGGCTGCACGCGAAGCCACATCACGCGGAACCAGGTTACCAAATGCAGGGTAACGTCTTTCCAGGTAATAATCGCGGTCTTCTTCTGCTATATCGTTTGCTTTCTTTTGACCTTGCTGAATGGCTTTCGCATCTTCGATCTTTTTAGGAACCCAGATACGACCGTCATTACGAAGTGACTCTGACATCAGCGTCAGCTTACTTTGATGATCTCCTGAAACGGGGATACAAGTAGGGTGAATCTGTGTAAAACAAGGATTTCCGAAGAATGCACCTTTCTTATATGCTTTCCATGCCGCACCTACGTTACTTCCCATTGCGTTTGTTGAAAGGAAGAACACGTTTCCGTACCCACCTGAACACAAAAGTACTGCGTGTCCTGAGTGACGCTCAATTTCTCCGGTTACAAGATTACGTGCAATAATTCCTCTGGCTTTACCGTCAATTTTAACGATGTCCATCATCTCATGACGATTATACATCTTAACTGTTCCCTTTGAAATTTCTTTTGAAAGTGCCGAATACGCACCTAATAAAAGCTGCTGTCCGGTTTGCCCGGCTGCGTAGAATGTACGTTGTACCTGTACCCCACCAAAAGAACGGTTGTCCAGAAGTCCACCGTATTCGCGAGCGAAAGGAACTCCCTGAGCAACGCACTGGTCAATGATGTTTGCACTTACTTCTGCCAGACGATGAACATTTGCTTCACGAGCGCGGTAGTCACCACCTTTAATTGTGTCATAGAAAAGACGGAACGTTGAGTCACCGTCATTTTTATAGTTCTTTGCTGCGTTGATTCCTCCCTGTGCTGCAATAGAGTGAGCACGTCGTGGAGAATCCTGAAAGCAGAATACTTTAACATTATACCCCATCTCAGCCAACGAAGCAGCTGCAGAAGATCCTGCAAGACCTGATCCGATTACGATCACATCTATCAGTCGCTTATTTGCCGGGTTTACAAGGGCTACTTTATTTTTATAATCAGTCCATTTTTTGTCTAATGAACCTGCTGGTATTTTTGAATCCAATGTACTCATATCTGTTTATGGATTAAGATTGTTGAGATAAAAACAAATAAACGGGGATCGCTGCAAACGCCAATGGGACAATAACAGCAAATGCTGTTCCCAATTTCTGGATAGCAGGCGTATATTTCTTGTGGCGAAGTCCCAAACTCTGGAATGCACTTTGGAAACCGTGCATCAGGTGGAATGCCAAAGCAAACATCGCAACAACGTAAAGAAGCATTGCTACAATTGCTGTGCTGTTAACGGCAGGATTAAAGAAATCCATTACAACCTGGTACAAATCTTTGTTTCCGGCAGTATCTACAGGAAGATCTCCGAAATGCATACGCCACCAGAAATTCTGCATGTGCACAACGATGAAGACAAGAATCGCTGTCCCCAACACTGCCATACTGCGTGAATACCACGTAGAATTCGCTCCCGGATTAGAGTTAGCATACTTTACCGGGCGTGCCTTTCTGTTCGCTACGGTAAGCAAAATACCGTCAATTGCGTGAAATAAAATACTGAGGTACGTAAGGTAACTTAGTATTTTGACAGCCGGGTTTGATGTCATGAATAGGGCATATTCATTGAACTGAAGTTTTCCTTCTTCTCCTGAAATGAACAATTGTAAGTTTCCGGCAAGGTGACCGACTAAAAACAAACACAGAAACAGTCCTGTCAGTGCCATCCAGTATTTCTTGGCTAAAGAGGACTTAATTAGTACTGATTTACTCATGGTATCCTTAATAATTTAAGTATGAATGCGACAAATTTAACCCACATTAAAAATAATATCAAGGTATCGTCCTATTTAGAATAAATATAGATAAATTCCGATACCTGATTTTGGTACAAATGTAATGATAAATAAAGCATTTTTTTCTGAATTGAAAATCCGGTTTTATGCATCATAATCGACTCCCTGATCTTTTAAATGCTTCTTAACACGGAAGGCGTACAAAAGAATAAGAGCAAAACAAATTACGGTCAGCCAATACGAAAAATGTATGTCTTGTGTGTAATCTGCAACAGCTCCCTGCAATGGAGGAATAATAGCGCCCCCCAGAATCATCATAATCAGGAAGGCAGACCCCTGATTGGTGTATTTTCCTAACCCTGCAAGGGAGAGAGAGAAAATACAGGGCCACATAATAGAACAGAATAAGCCCCCGCTGATAAAGAAGTAAACGGAAGTTTTTCCACTCGTAAAGATTCCTGCGAGCATCATTACCAAGGCGACAAAACTGTATATCATAAGAGTACGGGCTGGTTTTTCCTGCCCGATATAGGTAGCAATGATCATAAGCAAGACAAAAGGAAAGTAGTAATAAAGCTCGATCATTTTTTCAGGAGTTCCAATCGCACTGAATTTAATCCAGTTTACTCCCAAAAGTACGAGATAGGCAACAACGGGTACAACCGTTAGCAGAATTTTCCTTATTTGAGTTTTTAAATTGAATGCGGCTATTGCACCGGCCCATCGTCCTATCATAAGACTTCCCCAGTACAACGAAATGAAATGAACTGTGTGATCACTCGTCAGTCCAAGAATATCCGGCTGTTTCATCAATTCGGGGAGGTTACTCTGAATAGCTACTTCAACGCCTACATAAACAAAAATAGCCAGCATTCCCCAGCGTAATTGAGGGAACTTCAGTGCGCCGATCCCTTTTTCGATTTTTTCAGTGGATGTTACTTTCGGAAGCTTGGAAAGAGCAAGTATGATTGCAACGAGAACGAAAGCCCCTGCAAGATATAAGTAAGGTGCTTTTACTCCCTGAATTCCCAGACCGAACTTATTGTCACCGGTGATATTCCCAAAAATGGCGTAACTGACAAGAAGCGGACCAATGGCAGTTCCGAAGGAATTAATCCCTCCTGCCAGGCTCACACGATGTGCGCCTGTTTTAGGCTCGCCTAATGCAATTACGTATGGATTTGCTACAATTTGTTGCAATGAAAATCCAAGTCCGACAACAAATAGAGAGGTGAGCATAAGGGGATAAGATTGCATATCTGCGGCAGGAATAAATCCCAACGATCCGATGGCGGAAATTCCAAGTCCTAGAATCAGTCCCTTTTTATAACCAATTGCATTTAAAGGGTCACGCCAGAATACAGAAAGAAGGAAATAAACAAGCGAACCACTAAAATAGGCAGCGTAAAATGCCCAGTCAACCAGCTGGCTTTGAAACTGGGTTAACTCGAACCCCTCTTTAAAAAGCCCAATGAGCACGGTGTTGGAAGCAGCTACGAATCCCCAAAAGAAAAAAACGAGTACAATGACAGCCAGTGACCTGCCGGGGTTGTTTATTTTCATAGATAATTGTTTAAGGATGGCAAATTAGAAAAAATATAGTTCATTCCAACAAAAAAACGGACGATGCAGAATCACCGTCCGTTTATTAGCTCTATTTTTTTAGTTATTGTTTGATAATTCGTTTTACCACAACACCTTCTTTTGTTTCAATGTGAACATTGTAAACTCCGGTTGCTTTTTCGGATAAATCAAGTTCTGCTGTATTCGCTTCTGTTGTGAAAGAAGTAACCAGCATTCCGGTTGTACTGTATATTGAAATATGTTTGGTTCCGGATATGTCTGCCAGTATGTTTACTTTACCATTAGTAGGATTAGGATAAACAGATACTGTTTGCTCATTTTCTAATTCTTTGACTCCTACTACTTGATTCGTACAGAAGTTAATGGTTGTTGTTGCTCCGAAGTCAGCATCTTCTTCAGCAATAAGACCTATTGTTCCGGATGCGTCCGTAATTGTAACATACCCTGTTGTTGAACACCAGCCACCACCGGATATTCCGTCACTGAATGTGTCGTCGAGAATAAGTTTGTAACAACCTTCTTCCAGACACCATTCGGTTGACATCAATGGAGGGTTAAAATTGTCGGGATAAGGCCCTCCTGTTGCCAGTTGGTTTCCTGTACTGTTTTCAAGTACCCAGGATGTTTCGCTCCCGTAACAATCCAGCTGTAAGTCGTATTGGACCTCCACTCCATTCGGGTAGGTAGTAAAAGTTGACGAAAGGGCATTATTTCCGGCATTTTCATCAGAACTTCCGTTTACAGAAACAACTTCTACTGCAAAAGTATGTTCTCCGTTACCCAGGTTGTTTACCGGAAGATTGATCACTTCAGACTCATACATGTTGAGACTTCCTGACCAGTTGATCGTCTGAGTAGCTCCGTTATCATAGCTATATTCAATAACAGCACTTGTCATTACAGTTGATCCCAGGTTAATCAATCGGAAAGAAGGAGAAACACTTCCTGAACAAACGGTTCCGGCAGCTCCTTCCAGTGAACCAATACTGGCGTCTAACGCTGCAGCAGGTGTCCCCAGATTCAGTCCGTCGATAAACTCAACACCGGAGTTATTAGGGTCTAACCAGTGTTTTAATTGATTAGACTGATCGCTCCCTGCGGGTTCCCATGAATTATGTACGCGACCATAAAAATCCGGAGAAGTCAGATTGCTGCAAGAAGCTCCACCACCCCATAACTGCCCTATGATACGACCGTTTTGATCAAACAAAGGAGAGCCGGAAGAACCACCTTCTGTTGTTGTATTTCGATCCCATTGTACTCTCCAGCTACTTGCCGGTTCCGTAGAATTCATAGCTTGTTCTGCTGATGCAGGATTGTCGTCAAATGAAATCTTTTTGATATCACCGGATGGATGATGAATGGAAATCGTAGATGTTGGTGGTGTGTTGGAATTGTTCCACCCTGCAAAATAAGGGTTATAAGCTTCCGGCACAGTTCCGTTTTCCAATGCTCCTGCTGTGATTTCTACCAAACACATATCGGAAGGTTGTCTTCTTGCCCGCAGTACAGCTCCGGATAGAGACTGGAAAGAAGGAGAAGAACCCGGATCAGAACAACCGTCTGCCTGCCAGTTAAAGCGGAAAATCCATGAAGCAGGATTACTGTAACAGTGGTTTGCCGTTAAAACATAGGGAGTTCCATCGTTAAGGGTGTTGTTAATCAGTGCTCCTGAACAGAATCCGTTACTTCCGGAAACAAGCATAAGTGCACTGTTACGTTGGTTTACCCATGGGCTGCCATCAGGGCAGTTCACGTTCATATTACAGGAACCGGATTCTCCGAAAACTTTTTCCTGAAATTCGTTGGAAGATCTGTATCCGTGAGTTACGGTACCTACTTCTACAAAACCTGCTTTATTCTTGTTCTTTTCAGGAATAAAGTATTCAACAATTACGGTGTTCCCAGGTACTAATTCAGCTCCAAGCGTTCCTTTATACAGGTGCTTTGAAGTGAATTTTCCCAATACAAAATCTCCTGAGGGATTGAATACAAATAATTCATTTCCTTCCGGGATCACCGTATTTTCAAATGTAAGGTTAACCGTCAATGCATTTTCACAGGTAATAGATAACAACCAGATTTTACCACCGTCAGCAAGTTCAATCCATGACCCGGCATTTTCAGTGTTCAATTGCGTATGATTATTATACCCGAATCTCCACGGAGCAATACCTTTTCCGTCAGTTTCTGCATCTTCTGCACGAAGAGCTGCAATATCCGGTTCGGAGAACACTTGTTTTTGTACCTGTTTCAGTTCCTGAGCAGGTAGCTTATGGCTTTTCGGAAAACCGCCGTCCCCCTGTTGTGCTTCCACGTTCATAGAGAGCAACAGCAAGCCAATAATTAGTATATGTTTTTTCATGGTTTTTAAGAAGTTTACTTTCGTTTAATACTACAACCTTTGGCAGGTGTCTGCTGAGGCTCAATTTTCTTTCCGGCAGAGGCGTTTTCGATTGCATTTAACAAATACGTCTCCTCTTTTTTTCTCTTGATATCCCAATTGTTATCAATCAAGCCTTCATAAATAAGTTTTCCTGTCTTGTCAAAATAAAAGACGTGTGGAGTGGTCTTTGCGTTGAAAGCATTTGCCACTTTGCTGTCTTTATCTAACAGATAAGCCATTTTGTATTCTCCTTTTTTTGCCTGTCGGGTCATGTCTTCAAAGCTTTCACCACCTTCTCTTTTGGCTTCATTGGAGTTGATAAGCACGAGGTTTACTCCTGTTTTTTGAGCGGATTCGTAGAGGGAATTATAGTCTTTCTCCCATCCGGCAAAGCTCTCTCCGCCGATTACAAAAGGACAAGTTGTTGCCGAAAAGATCACAATCAGGCCATTTTTACCCATACTTTCTTTCAAAGTTGTGGTTTTTCCGTCAACAGATTTCAGCTGTGTATTACTCTCTGGAATCATTGTTCCCGGTTTTATCGGGACAATGTCAGTTTGTGCATCGGCGAAGAATACCGCCGAAATTGCAAACAAAATCAATTTTAATCTTAACATAACATAAATTTTTGGGTTGTTCTGCATCTTTAAAATCCCTAATTTCGGGCAATTATTTTATTTTTCCATGAAAATACTCAAAATATTAACAATATTCTTGGTGTTCTGTTCAGGGATTTCCATTGCACAGGAAATTAGTATAACACCTAAAAAACTTTCCTATTATAAGCTCTATGAATGGCCCGGGAAGGGAGTGATTGTTGCGGGTAAAGACTTTAAAGGGAATACGCTTCAGCAGGAAATCACTTTAGTTAGTGCATCCGGCGAGACGAAATGGCAGGAACAATATATGCCACAGGTTGAAAATCCGTATCCTATCTATTCGGAACACTCGGATTACCTGTATTTTCTGGATCAATTAGAGCCTGACAACGGAAAGATTTTTTACAATCAGACCAATTTGAGTGGGTACATCAGAAAAGGATCTGTTTACTTTCCGCCGATTTTCCGATCTGTTTCTGACATTGATTACAGTTCCTGTGAATTAATTGATATTAACAATGCTACGGATGATCTGATTTTTCATTTTCGCTTAAAGGATAAAAAGAATAAGCAGTATCAGGATGTTCTTGTATTCCTGAATCATTACAGTTTAAAAACCTTTATTGCAAAGGTTCCCACTGTATTCCCTTTTGATGTTGTAGAGAAGGGAGATAAATCGCTGTTATATTTTGCAGGGAGTAAAGCGGATGAAAATTATTTTGTGCATACTACTGTGAAGGATAAAAAAGAGGGGTTTGATATTCTGATTTTTGATAAAAAAGGCGCATTTTCCGGTTCACGCTTTTTATTAAACCCGGATACTGCTATTGAACTTTCTGATCGCAAGGCATTTTTCCCATCCGGAGCCTATTATAATCAGGGAATTGTTTTTTCTGCACGGGGTCAGTTGTTCTTTATGGAGAACGAATGGTATTTGAGTGGTCGGAAAGGAACTACTCTGTCTGTTTGGAAACAGGACGATAACGACGCGTTTCAACTCTTTGGGTCGTATGAGGTAAAAACGAAAAAAAATCCGGGACACGCGGTTGGATTAACGAAAATTAATGGTAACTTGTTGGTTACTGTATCCTCTGATCTGGAACAGACAGGTTTTGTCCTGTCAGAAAAGGGGGAAACGGTAGCGTCTCATGAATGGGGAGAACAGCAACGATATAGCGAAAATCCGTCAGGATTGCTTCGGGAGAATTCCGGAAGCACGTTTTGGCTTCTGTTCGATGATGGTTGGCGAAAGGCCGGTAAAATTGAGTTTAGCGAAGAACTTCAGTCATTAACTTTTGAAAAAGAATAAGATGATAATAGGGATTTGCGGAGGAAGTGGTTCGGGTAAGACCTCAGTGTTAAGTGGTTTAAAAGAATACTACAAAGAGTTTAACCCGACGGTTGTCTCTATGGACAATTACTACCTCCCGATGGAGCAACAGCAAAAAGATGAAAACGGAGAGATAAATTTCGACCTCCCTTCATCGTTAGACCGGGAAAAGTTATTTGATGACGTAAAGAAGTTATTACGTGGTGAGCCGGTAGAATTTGTTGAATATACCTTTAATCATAAGGAAACAGAGATTCGGACGGTTTTAGAACCTTCTGAGTTGATTATTATAGAAGGGTTGTTTCTGATGTATTATACCGAAATTTTTGATCTCATTGATTTCTCCGTATTTATGGATGTCTGTCAGAAAGTACAACTTGAAAGAAGAATAGAGCGGGATCTTGTTGCAAGAGGATACTCAAAGCAGGAAGTTTTGTACCAGTGGAACAATCATGTACTTCCTTGTTATGAGCGTTATGTTGAACCCTATAAGAGTCTTGCCGACCTGATCGTTATT
This sequence comes from Wandonia sp., assembly GCF_984588085.1. Classification (NCBI taxonomy): domain Bacteria; kingdom Pseudomonadati; phylum Bacteroidota; class Flavobacteriia; order Flavobacteriales; family Crocinitomicaceae; genus Wandonia; species Wandonia sp. The sequence continues at coordinate 34,381 of NZ_CFIGVI010000020.1, read as the reverse complement.
AATGAACGCCCTATAAAAGAGGTAATACGAGATGTGATTGAAAGTGTAGATAAGCATCCGTGTATGAAAAAGCTTAGAGTTTTGGTGTAAACTACTATGAGGAGATGGCTGAACAATAGTAATTTTATTCTGGCAACGCTATTTCTGTTAGTTTCCACATTATTATTCGGTGTTTTCTTTACTCCTTCTCCTGAAAAGGAGTTTGATAAGTTTCATGAGCAGTTTATACGGAAGAAGGTGCAACTACATCAGTCAATGGATGAGTTCGCTTCTTATGTTTCCCCTAACGATTCACTTCCTTCCATCTGGAAAAAAACCAGAAAATTTCGGCGCTCTGATTTTGTCTATTATTTGTATGATGTAGATACACTTGTCTACTGGACATCCAATAAGGCCCCGTTCACATTAGAGAACAGCGAGGTTACAGAAGGAGTTGTGTTGTTGGAGAACGGTTGGTATTATTTGCACGAAAAAGCCGTTGACCAACGCAAGCTGGTCGGTCTCTTTTTGATAAAGAATGAGTATCCGTATGAAAATGAGAGTCTTTCAAATCATTTTAATGAAGATTTTTCATTTCCATTTACAGCTGTTATAAATCAATTTCCCGATAAATATGACGTTACGGATGAAGCGGGAAATTTTCTTTTTTCGCTTCGTGATTTTAAACCGTTACCAAATTCGGACCGATTACAGGTGTTTTTTTTCCTGTCGGTTATTTTTACTTTGTTTTTCTTTTTCAGAGGGATCATCACAGAAATTCAACGTCATACGAATGCATCACTTTATTTAGGTATTGTAGCAATTTTGTTGTTGTTTATCCGATGGATGCTGATGCGGTATGATGGTCTCAGAGTCTTTGAAGGATTTACACTACTTGACCCACAATTATTTGCTTCTTCAGCCCTTTTTCCTACACTTGGGGATCTGATAATAAACGTGCTTCTGTTGGTGCTTTTTGTTAAAATGGCAACACAGATTAAAATTCCGGAACTGAAAAATGGATTTCGGGCTGTTGTTGGTGTTTTGTCACTTCTTTTGTTCTTTGGGTTAAGCTATTTGTATACTGTCAGCATACATCATCTTATTCTGGATTCGGACATTCCAATTGAGTTGTACCGATTTATGGATTTGAATCTGTATTCCTTTATTTTAGTAGGGTTGATAGGTGTTTTACTGTACATATACTACACGGTAGCTCTTACATTATTACGAAACTTTTCATTTTCAGGATTGCGTCCTACAACTCAGGGAGTGATTTGGTTTTTCTTTTCAGTCCTCTACTTTTTCGTTTTTATTCTCTTACCGCATGAATCGCTAGCTGTTTTATTATTCTCTGTAATTTTCAGCGGAGTAGTACTCTTTTTACAGGTTTGGAAACCAAAGCGCTATTCATTTCCGAGAGTTGTACTTATTCTTGCTTTACTAACGGCTTTTTCTGCTTTTCAGATTCAGTCAACTATTCTGGAAAAAAGTATTGAGCGGTTTGAATTATACGCTACTAAGCTCATTTCTGACAAAGATTTGAATACAGAGATTGAATATGGACAATTGGGGAAAGTTCTAAAGCAACACCCTCTTTTGGTTGAAGCATTCAATAATCAGGAAGAATTGAGTCTTTCGGACTTAAAGAATACATTGGAAAAGCGCTTCTTTAACCAGTATTGGAGCAGGTATGAGACGGATTTCTTTTTGTTTGATTCCGATTATAGCCCCGTTGCGCCCTATGCTGTAATACAGGATGGTAATCTGGAACGGTTCAATGAGCTGTTGGCATCCAGTGCAGAACCTTCAGAGATCAGTGAAAACATCTATTATATTACAGATTATAGTGATAAATTGAGCTATTTAATCAGACAACCAGTCTATGCAAAGTCAGATAGTTTACTGGGTTATTTATTCTGTACACTAAAGTCGAAAATTATTCCACAGGAAATAGGTTTCCCTAGACTTTTGCTGAGTGAAGAGTCCCGTGTGTTTTTTCCACTTGAGGAATATTCTATTGCTAAATATGTGGGAGGAAAACTTGTTTCACGCCATGGAGCATACAATTATCCTTTATCCCTCACATCTTTTCTTTCGGAATCATCCCGTAAATCGGGATATTTTATTCACAGAAGAGATGCACATTATGTACTGTTCGGTGACTATGAAAGGACAATAGTCTTATCAAGACCGGTAGTTTCCTTTTCGGAAAAACTAACATCGTTTTCACTCTTGTTTTCCATTTTCGGACTTCTTCTGTTAGCCGTTTTGCTAAGTTCCGGTAAACTGATTCCCGACTTGTCCCGTATCCGGCTGGCATTCAGAATACAATTGTTACTTATCGCGCTTGTATTTTTCTCATTACTGTTTTTGAGTTTAGGCACAGGGTCTTTTGTTAAGGATCAATATGATGATTACCGGGATGGTTTAATCAGAGAAAAGTTGACATCCGTAAATCTGGAACTTGTTCAGAAGTTGGGATATGAGACCTCACTGAAACGTTCCAAAATGGCAAGCTATCTGGAATACTTACTACAAAAATTTTCTATCGTTTTTCTTACGGATATAAATCTGTATGGACTGAATGGAGAGTTGCTCGCATCTTCGCGTCCCGAAATCTATAATCTTGGGTTGATTTCCGACCAAATCAATCCGAGGGCTTTCAGGAATATCGGTCATAAGATGAAAAGTGTCTATATTCATGAAGAAGAGATTGGAAATTTGACCTATCTGTCAGCTTATATTCCTTTGCAGAATGATGAAGATGAGGTTATAGCCTATATCAACCTGCCCTATTTTGCAAAACAGAATGAGTTTGAAAATGAAATTGCAGGTTTCCTTTCTGAAATCATTAATATTTTCGTTCTGCTACTCACACTGAGTATTATTGTTACGGTCGTTATTACGAATCGTATTACTGAACCACTGAAGCTGTTACAGAAAAGTCTGGCAGAATTACGTTTGGGGAGATCGAATAAACCTATTTTTTACAAGAGGGATGACGAGATTGGTGCATTAGTAAAAGAATACAACGCTAAGCTGAAGGAATTAGAGGTTAATGCTGAAAAACTGGCGCAGACGGAGCGTGAAGTAGCCTGGAGAGAAATGGCAAAACAGGTGGCACACGAAATAAAGAATCCGTTAACACCAATGAAATTAAGAATTCAACATCTGCAGCGATCATTTGATCCTTCCGATCCTGATTCTGTTCAGAGACTGGATGAAGTAGCCCAATCGATTGTAGAACAGATTGACGCACTTACCGTGATTGCGAATGAGTTTTCCAATTTTGCAAAACTTCCGAAACCAAACAAAGATATTGTTGACCTGAACATGGTTATAAAGAATGTTGTCACCACTTTTGAAGAACTTGAAGAGGTCGACATTACGACCGATTTTCAGAATGTGAAAACAGCTGTTTTTGCAGATAAAGATTTGATGATCCGGGTGTTTAATAACCTCGTAAAGAATGCAGCGCAGGCAATCCCTGAGGAGAGAAAAGGAGAGATCCTGATTACGGTAAGAACAGAAGAAGGAGTTGTAAAAGTAGCGGTGCGTGATAATGGATCCGGAATTCCGGATGAGATGAGAGATAAGATCTTTGCACCTAATTTCACAACAAAGTCAACCGGTATGGGGCTGGGGCTGGCTATGGTCCGTCAAATTATTGAATCACATAATGGGCGGATTTATTTTGAAAGTTCAGAGGCAGGGAGTACTTTTTTCATTGAATTAAAAGAATATTCGGAACAGTAACTTTGGTTTATTGTATGGATTGTTTTTGCGATGTAAAATGCACTACATTTGCAAATTATCATGACGAAAAGGCAACAATATCTGATTCTTATTCACCTGGTAGTTATTGTCTGGGGGTATACTGGAATTATGGGAAGGGCAATAACATTGTCTTCAACAGAACTGGTTTGGTATCGCCTGTTGATTGCTTTTGTTTCGCTGGGACTTTTTATCTGGTTGCTGAAGCGACCGGTTGTTAAAATCGAGAAAAAAGTTTTTTGGAAAATTGTCGCTGTCGGAGCAGTCGTCGGACTACATTGGTACGCATTTTTTCAAAGTATAAAAATGTCATCTGTTTCGATCGGAATTATCTGTCTTTCCACGACAACTCTCCATGTTTCCTGGCTGGAACCTCTGATGAGAAAACGACGGATTTCTTTGGTAGAAGTGCTTTTGGGAGTTGTTATCGTATTTGGAATCTCTTTTATACTTACCGTTGAATTTGAACACATCAATGCCATTTTAGTAGGGTTACTGGCTGCTTTTCTGGCGGCTTTATTCTCGGTTTCTAACTCAGTACTTGTGGATAAGGTTCCTTCTTCACAGTTGTCCTTTATTGAGCTGATAAGCGGTTTTGTGGTGATGACCGGAATTCTTCTTTTTCAGGGAGAATTAAATAGGGATTTATTCAATGTCTCGTCTGAGAATATAGGAAATCTTTTGTTTTTAGGGATCATTTGTACTTCGCTGGCATTTATTATTGCTGTTGATGCAACAAAATACCTCGGAGCCTTCACGGTTAGTTTAAGTATCAATCTGGAGCCGATATACACCATGATTATGGCTGTACTACTTTTCCCGAATGAAGAAGTAATGGATGCGTCTTTCTATCTGGGCAGCTCTATTATTCTTGCAGCTGTATTTTTTAATGGTCTCTGGCAATACAGAACCGGGAGAAAAGAGCGGAAAAAAAGTGTTTCCTGATTATTTGTTCTTCCGCTGAATCCTGAAGTCGATCCGGTAATAAAATATCGGAAGGAAACCTAACTGTGTTCGTTCTGCCAGAGGCTCTGCTGTTGGGTCAGAAAGACTTGGCGCATAAGCAAGGCTTAAGAGGTTTCTTGTGTTCAGAATATTTACAAGATCAAGACCAATTTCATGTGTTACCTTTTTAGCATTCAGTCGGTATAGAATTTTTAAATCCATACGGAAGTAATTTCTGAATTGACGCTCGTTATAAGCTGAATCGAGAAAGACAATTTCCTGCACCTGATTCGAAGCAGCTATGTCTACATATCCGTAGCGTCTACCACCCGCGTATGTAATTTTAGTTCCTACGGAGATCATATTCTTTTCATTAATCTGAAACTCTTTTCCAACAACTAAATTTGTCGCAAATGTTGCATTGTAATCCGTGTTTCGCCAGATTTTATCACTTCCCTGATATTTTGAGTCAAAAAGAGACCCCGTAATGAGAAAGAAAAAGCTGCGATCAAAATATTTCTCAACCGTTAATTCAATTCCGTAGTTTTTTCCAATTCCTTCGTTAACCAGTGAGTCTGGGAAAAAGCGTTGAAAACCTGATCCCATATTGTTGAGCGAGAATGCAGAAGGTGTTCGCTCTACAGGAATATTATACAAATGCTGGTAATAGATTTCTGCTGCTATACGCATTTTGCTGCGGAAAGATTTCTGATAACCGGCTGCAACGTGAACACTTCTGGAAAAATCCATGTTTTTATTAATCAGAACATTGTTCCCGTTTTTATCAGATTGGTGATAAGTATACAGATAGAGGGGTTGCGTCTGACTATGCATACCTGCACCAAATTTTATTTTGTTTCCTTTCTTCAGCGTCCAGTCCCACCCGATGCGCGGTTCTACATACGACCAGCTGTTGCTCATGCTGTAGTATTGACTGTGCAACCCTGCAACGAGGTTCATACGGTCTGAAATTCGGTATTTCCACTGAAAGAAAGGCTGAAGTAATGTGGCAAACCCTTTGTAGTCCCAGCGCACCTTGAAATTATCTGCAATGTGGATGTCATACAGAACCGAGTCATTCATTTTCTGATGCTGTAATTCTGCGTTGAATCCAAATTTGATAAGATGCCTTCTGTTGATTTTGTGATTAAAGGATACGTGAGAGGTAAGACGGGTAACTTCAAACCTATACCCCATTAACTGATAAAGTGAGTCAAGGTTAATCCTATAGCTTTCTTCTCCATCTATAATAGTGGTATCAAGTGTTCTCCAGGTAATATCGTGGTGGGATTTCTGACGCTCGTAGGAAGCACCAAGTGTTGCATGTAGAAAGGTCTTGTCGTTTAACGGCTTTTTGTACGTAATACCTCCGACTGCCATTGCTGTTGAAAAGTACTGATCACGATCTCCTTCTCCATAAAGCTCTTCTGTGAGTTCTGTCTGATCACTAATCATGATTTCAATCGCACTCATTCCGCCCATTCCCCAAACCGAAAGTTGCCCCCCTTTTTTCAGTGGGAAATTCAATTTAAATGCCATATCGCCGTACTGTGGAACGGCACTGGTTCCTATCTTTATCCCTAATGCCTGAAACATGGATAATGTGGAGTACCTTCCCATAAACAAATAACTTGCCCGCGATTTTGAAGAAAGGGGGCCTTCCATGAGTACTTCTGTACCTAAGAAACCGAATTGCCCTGTAAATTCATGCCGCTCTGTATTACCGCGTCTCAAATTCAGATCAAAGACACCGGAAAGACTGTTTCCATACTGAGCCGGGAAGGCGGACATAAAAAAATCAGAATTATCCAGAAATTTGTTGTTAAGAATAGAAACCGGTCCACCTGTTGATCCCGAAATAGCGAAGTGATTCGGATTCGGGATATCGATTCCTTCCACGCGCCACAAGAGACCCAGAGGTGAATTTCCACGTACGATAATATCATTCCGGGAGTCATCTGCACCCTGTACTCCTGCAAAGTTAGAAGCCATTCTTGCAGGGTCAGCGCGAGAACCCGCATAACGTTCTGTCTCCTCAATCGAAAATTGCTGAGCGGATATTGTGGCCATTTCATTAATAGGTTGATCCTGAGCTCGTGCGGTAACAATTACTTCATTGGTTTCCACCGCTTTTTCAAGAAGAAAAATTGTGACTACCGTCTCCCTACCGGAATTAACCTGTATAGGTTGGAAAGAAGGCTCATACCCAAGAAAGGTTGTCTTTAATGTGTGTTTTCCAATAGGAACCTGTGGAATCTGAAACTCTCCGTTGACATCAGCTACAGCACCCAAAACAAGCGTAGTATCTTCAGCCAAAACCTGTATGCGTGCTCCTGTAAGCGGAACCTGAGTTTCTACATCGGCAATCCTCCCGCGTACACTTTGTGTAATCTGCGAATGCGTGGTGAATGCGATTACTAAAAACCCACAAAATACAATTAATCTCATAGCAGTTCATTGCATGTTAAGAGGGTAAATATGAAAAATTCTGCTGAAAAAATTACGGATGAAGGTGATTAAACTCTTCTTTAGTCCAATCTTTAACACGTACTTTTGTAAGATCCAGATACAGAATAGAGTTGGTTTCCAGGTTTCTTACATTGTAATATTGTAGCATAAATTGTTCATTATACCAGAGTACGATTAGAGGGGCGTCTTCGAGCATAATTTTTTCAGCTTCCGAGAAAAGCCGGTTTCTTTCTTCGATATTTTTTTCTTTCTGAGCTTTCTCGAACAATGTGTCAAACTGTTCATTTTGATAGCGGGATGAATTTACGTGGGAGGGAGTGCGTATATCATCCGGAACAAATTTCCCGTAAAAATTCATCAGAAAACTTTCTGCACCGATATAATCCGCATACCAGGCTGTTCTGAACAAGTCTCCTCTGGCCATCGTCTCATCGGACAGACGATCCTCAAAGGAAAGCCCTTCGAGATTGACGTTAATACCTAACTCCTTGGCCATTTGTTTTCTAAACTCATCGGCTACAGCTGAGTGAATAGTTCCGGTATTGAATTTTAGTGTAAGTGTCGGAAAGCCTTTCCCATTTGGATATCCGGCTTCAGCTAACAACTCTCTGGCCTTTTCCGGGTCATAACTGTAGCCCTTTTCTTTTATTCCGGAGAAATCATACCCGGGAAGTAATTTCGGAAGAGGAGGGACAACTCCGTAAATACCTGATTGTGGAGAGCTTTTTAAAACATTGCTAAGTATTCTATCCCGATCTAGAGCGTAATTAAGTGCCTGACGTACACGTTTATCTTTGAGAGCGGGAGAGTTAATATTCAGCGAATAGTATTGTGTGCTGAGTAAGGGGTCATTGGTAAGTTTCATGAGAGGAGGTTCTCCACTGAAATCCTGTATTCTATCTTCAAGAATATGCGTAATTCTGCTTGGGGGAATGTTTTCTATATAATGCACTTTTCCTCTTTCAAACAAATCCAGTTGTTCAAGCTGGTTGTTCTGAACGTAAATCATAACACTATCCAAATAAGGTAGTTGAACTCCGTTTTCATCTTTCAGATAGTATTTTGGATTTTTGACGAGCGCAATAAAAGGTGTCCCATCATCAGCATCATATCCATAGCGGAAGGGACCTGTCCCTATTAGATCTGTTTCTTTTCCGCATTCGATTACTTCACGTGCAACTATCCCGAAATTGGTAAGTGACAATTTTGCCGGAAAATTCAGGTCCGGACGTTTGATTTTTAAAGAAATTGTATGGTCTCCGGTTACGGATATCCCGGCTATAGATTTTGTTTTTCCTTCAAAAAAATCTTCCGCGCCTTCCAGAGTTTCTTTAAGTATAGAACTGTATCCGTGACTGGCTTGTCCGGTTTCACTTTTCGTACAAATCAGCTCAAAAGTGTACTGAATATCTTGTGCATTTAACTTCCTTCCTTTTCCCTCTTTGAAACAGGAGTGATCATGAAAAAAAACGTTGTCGCGTAAGAAAAAAGTATAAGTAAGTCCGTCATCGGAAATCTCCCATTTTTCCGAAACAGCCCCTTTCGGACGGAGTGTTTTGGGATCAAGCTTTACCAATCCTTCAATTACTTGATTTACAACAATGGAGGTGTAGTAATCTTTAACATCCCGAACCAAAAAAGTTTGTGGATACTGGTCCACTACCATTTTAAAAGTAGCGAGTGTTTCTTTTGAATCCTTAATCTGATCTGTACCGGTTTCGTTACAAGAAGTGAAAAAACAGGTGGTAATCAAAGTGACAAAAGACCACAAAAACCATTTATTCATTGAGTTAGGAGTTTCATTTTCCTCACAAGAATAAGAAAAAAATGTTGGAATAACTTTATTTTATCTGATAAATTGCGATATTCGTGGTAAATTTAAGAACGTTAAAGGATATCTGAAATATTTCGGATTCTTTTGGAAATTAAAAAAATACGCAGTAATATTGCGACTGTTTAATACATTAGGCTCAGACACATACTATGAAAAACCTAATTTTGACTGTTGGTGTTTCTTTGATCTCTTTATTTTCACTGGCAAATTTGTCCATTGAAGGAAGTTATCAGGGAAAAAATTTATACGTACAAAACCCGGAAGACGAAGATGGATTTGGTTTTTGTGCGACACGCGTTACCGTTAATGGAGATGTAATGCCTGGTAGCGTAAACCAAAGTGCCTTTGAGATCAATTTTGCTGTTTACGGACTAAAGAAAGGAGATCCTGTTTTTATCGTTATAGAACATGGTCCCGGGTGTAAACCTAAAATTCTGAATCCTGAAGTTTTATTGCCCCGAAGTACATTTGAAGTTGCAGAGATCACAAGCTCTCCAAACGGATTGTTGAAGTGGACAACAACTGGAGAGCAAGGTAAACTCCCCTTCATTATCGAGCAAAACAGATGGAATAAGTGGGTAAATGCAGGTGAAGTTGACGGAATCGGAACTCCCGGGTCGAACTCGTACGAATTTAAAATTACTCCACATTCCGGAGAGAATAAGGTACGTGTAGTTCAGATCGATCATTCCGGAAAGAAAAGAACTTCGCAGGAAATTACTTTTACAGACTCATCAATTCCTGAAATAGAATTCTCTCCGAAGAAAGTTAAGACCGTTATCAAGTTTGATGCAAACGGAAGTGCTTTCGAAACGAAGTATGAGATTTACGACGCTTACGGGAACATTGTTAAGAAAGGTGTTGGTACAGAAGTAGATTGCTCAAACCTTAAGAAAGGAGCTTACTATATCAATTACGATAATAAGAACGAAAAATTTATCCGCGGATAAGTATAGAAATATTGTAGCGAAACGGCCTTCCGGTTTATGGAAGGCCGTTTTTGTTTTTAGTATCTTTGTTGTGTAAAAGAACATGAATGAATAAGATTGAACACCTTGGAATTGCGGTGGAAAGCCTTGAGGCTTCGATACCTGTCTACGAGAAATTATTAAATACGAAATGCTACAAGATTGAAGAAGTGGCATCCGAAGGGGTAAAGACAGCGTTCTTTGCAATCGGAGATTCAAAAATCGAGCTGTTGGAAGCTTCTAATCCTGAGAGTCCGATTGCCCGCTTCCTGAATCGTAAAGGAAAAGGAATACACCATATTGCTTATGATGTTACGGATATTGAGAAAGAAATGAAGCGTTTGGTAGCAGAAGGGTTTGAACTGATTTCTATGTCTCCCAAAGAGGGCGCTGACAATAAACGTATTGCATTTCTGCATCCGAAATCAACGGACGGTGTTCTTGTTGAGTTGTGTCAGGAAAAGAGTTGAAGTATTTCGTCTTTTTGAGTAATATGATACGTTTGTATCCCAATTCTTTTCGCTCCTTCAATGTGTTGGATGGAATCATCAATAAATAACGTATTACCGGCATCTGAACCAATGGAATCCAAAACGTATTGGAAAGCTTCCGAATCAGGTTTTCTTCGCCGGATCTGATGAGAAAGAAAGACCCGGTCAAAATGATCGTCCAGTTTTGAAAAACCGGTTTCTTGTTTTAGTGAGTTGAGAAAAGCCTCTTGGTGAATGGAATTCGTATTACTTAAAAGAACTGTTTTGTAACCAGGACGAAGTTGGTTGAGTAGTTCAAACTTTCTGATGTCCCAGTTGAGTAGCATAGCATTCCAGGCACTAATTATTTGTTCTTCTGTTATGTGGTTGGGTAAATGTTCTGTAAGATAACCAAGAAAAGCTTTTTCTCCAATATCTCCCCGTTCGAAATCATCAAAAATACCTTGTTGCGAAGCTTGTGTGTACAACTGCCCGAAGTTGTCAATTCCCAGTAGATTAAAGGCATCTATTGTCAGTTGGTAATCAATGTTTAGGATAACACCTCCCAGGTCAAAAATGATGGTTTCTACAGGCGTCTTCAGTAAAGAGTGTATTTTCATAGCGATATCGTGTTCAGCAGGAATTTCCTGTTTGAGAATAATGACAAAAATAGGATTTAAGGAGATGTGATGATCCAAGAATCCGTTTAAAGAGAAGATATTGACGGAATAAATGGTAAATTCGCAACTGTAACCGGGTTAAATCCATGAACAATAGCTTTATAATTTCGATAGAAAATCTTTGTAAGCATTACCGAAATGCCGGTAAGAATGCATTGGATGGATTGAACCTTGCAATTGTTGAAGGAGAGGTGTTTGGGGTCTTGGGTCCGAACGGAGCGGGAAAGACAACCCTGTTTTCGATTTTAAGCGGAATCCTGCCTATGACATCCGGAAACGTAACCATTGCTGGGCTGGATTTAAAAACAGATCTCGAATCGATCAAATACAAGTTAGGCGTTGTACCACAGGAAATAGCGCTTTATCCGTCTTTGTCGGCAGAGGACAACTTGTTGTACATTGGCAGAATGTATGGTATGATAGGGGAAGAGTTGAAGGAAAAGGTTGATTATCGTATCCGACAGTTTGGTCTTTCAGAAGTTAAGGATAAGCCGGTTAAGACTTACTCGGGTGGAATGAAACGAAGGGTAAATTTATTGGGTGGAATCCTGCATCAACCTGAGGTTTTAATTCTCGACGAACCGACTGAAGGAATGGATGTGCAGTCGCGGGCTGTGATGATGGAAATGCTGAGGAAACTAAATAAAGAGGAGGGGATGACAATTTTGTATACTTCTCATTACCTTGAACAGGCTGAAATTTTTTGTGATCGTGTAGCCATACTTAATCATGGGAAGCAACTGGTTGTTGGTGATCCAAAAGATCTGACAGATCAAAATGAAGACATAACTTCTCTGGAGGAATTATTTTTGAAACTTACAGGTACTACAATCGTCAGATCATGATAAAAAGAAGCATAGCTACCTTTCTGAAAGAGTTTAAGCTCCTGAAACACGATCGTATTGGTGTGCTCGTACTTTTTGCTATGCCGGTGTTGTTGATACTTATTATGACGCTTGTTCAGAATGAAGCGTATAAAAGTCTCAATGAAGCAGGAATTCCGGTTTTATTCATTGATAGAGATCAGGATAGTTTAAGTGTTGCCATCGAAAAAGGGTTTGAATCTTCTCAGTTATGCCGGTTGACAATGGATGACGGAACGTTGTTTCCGACGGAAGCATCTGTTCGCGAAGCTGTACTCAGTGGGGAGTATTTAGTGGCAGTGACAATTCCGGAGGGAGCAACCCGGGCGATCCGTGAGAATATCGGAGATATTATGGATGCTTTTCTGGAAGGAGAAGAGTTTGACCCGGAAACTTCTATGGATATTGTTCATGTTCCTATCATAGTTGATCCGATTGCCAGAAAATCATTTGTTATGGCTATAACTTTTGGCTTGCGGGAGTTTATTGGCAGTGTTAAGACGGGTGTGACTTTTAAACTGATGGGAGAGCGAATGCAAGAGTACCTTCCTGTACAGAGAGAGGTGCGGATGCCAACCGTAGATTTTTTTGAGTTTGAAGAAAAATATGCAATCGATAAAGAGCAATACCAACCTAACGCTGTACAACATAACGTTCCGGCCTGGGCTATTTTTGCTATCTTTTTTATAACGGTTCCTTTGGCTGCGAGCATTATACTGGAGCGTGCTGAGGGACTCTATATCAGGATGAGAGCATTCCCTGGTAGTTATCTTTCCAAGCTTTCCGGAAAATTGGTCGTTTATATCATTGTAGCTATGATTCAGTTTGCAATGACTTTGATGATTGGTAAATTGCTTTTGCCGCTTATCGGTTTGCCGGAACTATATATCGGGGAGTCAGGTTTGGCATTATTTATGCTGGCACTTTCCGTATCTATGGCAGCTATTGGTTACGGTCTTCTATTGGGAACGATATTTAACACACCTCCACAATCGTCTATTTTCGGAGGAGTTAGTATATTGATTATGTCGGCATTGGGTGGGATCTGGGTGCCGGTAAATATTATGCCTGCCGTGATGCAGGATATTGCAGCCTTTTCTCCTTTGAACTGGGGATTGAGCGGATTTTATGATTTGTTCCTGAAAGAAGGTACATTTGCAACGATTTTACCAAACTGTATCAAACTGCTGACATTTTTTGTTGCCTGTTTGTTGGTGTCGGTTTTTGTTTATCAACGTAAAAGAAAATATCAGTAAATGCCGATTAACAAGTCAATGATAATCCTGCAAATGGTAAAATACCTGAACAGTGAAATTATGGATGAACCGTTAGCGTTTGATTCTGCCACACCGTTCAGCGAAATTGGAGTTGAATCGTACGATATTATACAACTGGTGTTATTCATTGAACGTAAGTTTGGAATCGAGATTCCGGAAAGTGAGTTAATTCCCGAGAATCTGGAATCAATTGATGCACTTGCCGCCTGCGCGGAAAAACAACAGTAATCCGATGACTTTTGATAGAATTCCGTTAACTGGTCTGGATCATTTCTTCCTCGCTCTAGAAAAACATAATGAGCGATTGAATACGGTTGGAAGTACATGCCGGTATTTCTTTGAATTAGAGGGGGGATTGACCGTCGGAGAGCTTAAATCATTGCTGTGTCAACATCCTTTATCTGCCCGTTTAAGTGGAGTTCGATTAAAGAAACGTTCTGTAATAAGCGGTAGTTTTTGGGAAGTAGGAGATCAATCAGAAATCAGGATTCAGGAGATTATATCCGAAGAAAAGATCCCGCAGGAAATTCTGGAGTACACGGTTGATAGTAATGCCAATGCCCCTTATTTTTGCTTTTTTCTGATACAGCGGCCTAATGAACGTACAACTGTTGTGTTTGTATGGCATCATCTGCTTATGGATGGGTATGGTGCTGTTTTATACATGAAAAGTCTGAATGAAGGAAACTCTGAGTTTTTTTTTAAAGGGAAAAACAAAGAGAAAGTTGTGTTTTCTGATGCTAGATACGCAAAGAAATTTGTCAGTAAGACATCGTGTCCGGAGTTAACACCTGTTTTTTCCGGGGAAGTTAATCCGGATACTGTTCCGGCTGTAAGAGTCATTGATTTTTCAGAAGAGTCATCTGAAAAAATCCAGATAAATTCGGTACAAAACGGAGCTAAATTCGGACAGAGTACATTTTTTCTGGCGGCTTGTGGAATAGCTGTAAAGAGAATGATACTGGCGAGAGGAGGAAAAGTTGATAATTTTTGGGTTCCCGTACCACAGGATCAAAGAAAAAAACTAGCAAAAGGACCGGTTCTTTCCAATCACCTTTCATTATTATTTTATCGACTGGAAAATAGTAAAATGGAAGGTGGTTTAAGACAACTTACAACGGACCTTACAGCTCAGATGAAAAATCAGATTAAGTACCGGATACCGGATAAGTATAACGCATTGATGCATTATTTGCGAGTAGTACCAAAAAGTGTGTACTATCGTTTTATAAAAGGTCCGCATGGCGGAGCCATTTCAAGTTTTCTTTTTACTGTAGCTCCTGAACATCCGGATGAACTTTCACAATTATTTGGCAGAAATGTAATCGATGCAATGAACCTCCCTCCGCTTACCTTCCCTCCGGGATTAACTTTTGCCTTTGCAAAGTTTCAGACAAAAACACGTATCTTCGTTTTGTATTCGAAAGACGCTTTGAGTGAATCAGAGATTGATAATCTGGAAGATACATTGAAGGTATTGTTGGAGAAAGGTGAATAAGAAAAGACATATTCTGGTTGTTGGAAGTGGAGTTTCGGGCTATGCGGCGGCAGTTGCGGCGGCAGAATCCGGGGGTGCTGTGACAGTTGTTGATAAGGCCTGCTATCCGGGAGGACAATGTACACATGTCAACGTGGGAACTATTTGTGGTCTTTTTATAAAAGACGAACTGATAGAACACCCTTTCCTTACGGATTTTTATAAATCATATTGTGATTTTGATGAGCAGGCAAAAGTAATTAATCACGCAGGCTATCCTGTCCTTTCATACGATTGGAAACGTCTGTCAGACTATTTTTCCCGAAAGCTGACGGAAAATAAGGTAGAAATTCTTTCTTCCGCACAGATCACCGGGATACAAACTTCAGGAGACAGGATAACAGAAGTGCTTGTCGAAAAAGATGAGAAAGAGTTCTGTTTAGCAGTTGATGCAGTTATTGACTGTACAGGAAAAGCAGTAGTAACTGAATTTTTGGGTACAGAAACGATTTGTTCTGATAATTATCAGGCTCCGGCTTATATTTTTGAACTATCAGGAGTTTCAGCGAATAGCGAATTTCAATTGCAGATGACCCTGAGTCGATTTGCTGTTAAAATGGATTTCCCTTCTCTTTATGTGGTACCGGGGTCTTTCAAAGCAGGAAAGGTAATGCTTAAGCTTGCACTGAAAGTTGCCGGAACCGATGATGAAAACCAGAAAGAACAGTTACTGGTGGATACACAGAAGTTCGTTCAGGAAAAACTCTTACCTGAATTAAAAGAACAAACGGAAGCATTTGGAAAGGCTACAATTAGTGTTCTTTTCCCTGAAATGGGGTGGAGGACAGGAAAACGCCCCAAAGGAAAAAAGATACTTACAGAAAATGATTTGACAGGAAGTTCAAAATCTTCTGATTTTGTTGCTGTTGGTGCATGGCCAATGGAAGAATGGAAGGCGGACGGGCAGGTAGAAATAAAAACTTTAGCGGGTGTGTGCTATGGTATCCCGGCGGGATGCCTCCGACACAATACCTTTGATAATTTATTCATGGCGGGTAAGAATATCTCCGCTGATGAACGGGCTATCTCTAGTGCCCGGGTTACAGGAACCTGCCTCCAGACCGGTTTTGCTGCGGGAAAGATGGCTGGGGCAGATAGCGTAACGGATTTGGACAGTGTGATTAAAAAACTGTATCAAACAATTGAACACTACTTTTAGCACATATCATCTTTTGCGGGAAAGTGCCCGGAAGTTTTCTGATCGGATAGCCATAACGGATGAATCCGGTCATCTTACCTATGCCGAATTACTTTGGGAAGTTGACCAGCTGGCAACAGAGTTACAGAAGTACTCGGAAGACAAAATCCTGCGTTTAGGGATTGGTTATGCCAATGACAGAAACTTTTTGATTGCATTGTTTGCCGGGGTTAAGGCTGGCTATATTGTTATGCCGGTATTTCATGAGCTTACTTCCTCCGAAATTTCAGCACATCTCAGGGAAAATAAGATCGCTCATTTTTTGAATCAGGAGAAAGGGGTCAAGCTTTGTAATGCGGCATTCCGCCTTGAGATTATCCACAATCGACCCGATGAGGAAGTTCTTGCCTTATGCCCAGACCCTGCGTTTATTCGTCCGACTTCTGGAACAACAGGAAAAGCCAAGGGGGTGTTGATGAGTCACAGTGGGGTAAAAGAGCGGATTACTGCTGCCAATACAGTATTAAATATCGACGAAAACAGTGTGATTATCTGGGTCTTGCCAATGGCTTTTCATTTCGTTGTTTCATTAGTATTGTATGTGGCTAAAGGAGCAAGAGTTGTTGTGGCTGGAGGACTGGATGGAAAGCATCTTGCTGGGGTAATTGAAAAACACAAAGGAACCCTATTGTATTCTTCTCCATTACATATTCGTCTTCTCAGTACGCTAAAAGAACCGATAGATCTTAGTTCTTTACAGCATGTAATTTCTACCACCACAGCTGTTTCTTCTACCGTGTGTCATACGTTTTACAAGAAATATGGAATAGCAGTGAGTCAGGCATACGGAATAATTGAAGTCGGTCTGCCGTTGATTAATACTTTGTATAATATTGAAGAGCCGGATGATGTAGGTTCTGCTCTTCCGGATTACGAAGTTGCTGTATTTGATGATGTAGGAAATCAGCTTTCGGATGGAGCAATTGGTAATCTGGGGATAAAAGGTGTTGGAATGTTTGCAGGCTATCTGAATCCATTGACAAAACGGGAAAGGGTTTTACAAAATGGTTTTTTTATGACCGGAGATATTGCGAAGATAAAGAGCAACGGTAATGTCCGTATATTAGGGAGGAAGAAGTCAGTGATCAATGTTGGCGGAAATAAAGTGTTCCCGCAGGAAGTGGAATTTACCCTTGAAAAGTATCCGGGGGTTCTAAGGGCGAGGGTTTACGCAGATCAGCACCCATTGGTTGGAGAAATTGTTGCTGCAGAGTTGGTTCCCGAAGGTGAAGCCCTGTTAGTTGTAGAAGATATTATTAGTTATTGTCGAAAATATCTCGTTCCGTTTAAGCTTCCTCAGCGTATCCGAATCGTAGAAGAAGTCGAAATGACAGCTTCGGGAAAAATCAAACGTTGATTTAATTTATGCTTTTCGGGGTTTCTTAAATACCGGAACTGTAGAACAAGGTTCTCCATACATAAGAGCCTTTACAACAGGACGTAAGCGAACTGTTAGTTGTAAAAAGAGTGCTTCGGGGTCCGGAATTTCAGCGCAGCCTTTAATAACAACCCGGGCATCTGTATAATCTTCTATATGTAACGCATTGATTCCGTCTTCTATGAATCCTTTCTGAGCCTGAGTTGTATCTCCAAAATAAACAAACGGAGTATATTCAGCCAAAGCCGAAGCAACTAGCATATAAGCCCAGGTAGGAATAATCGCATCTGTCGAACAAAAAACAGCGACAACTTTATGCTCATAACTACTCCAGTTATGCTCTTTTATGAAGCTTCGAAAGTCCTTCTCGCGGAGTACTAATTCATTCCATAGATTGTCTTTTAAATCAATTTCAACAACCTCTCCCTTAGGTAAGAAGCTGGTCAGATCCAGTGTAATTATTCCACTTTTTTGTACTCTGTTTACAATTTCTTCCATGATTATTTCTCTACGATTCAAAATTCCTTATCTTAGCCACAAAATTAACACTTTTAACGGATGAAATTAATTAATGTTTTTGTTGTAAGTGCCTTAGCTTTGGTTATGGTAGCTTGCGGGGGGTCTGCTAAAGACAATTTGGTTGGAAAATGGCAAGTTACGGGAGTAGACATGTCATCAATGATGGAAAGTATTCCTGAAGAGCAAAAAGAATTTATGGAAGCTATGCTACCAATGATGGAAGAAGCAATGAAGTCTATGACAATGGAGTTCGCTGCAGACGGAAAAGTTACTCAGAAGTCATCAATGATGGGGCAGGAGAAAGAGGAAGAAGGAAGCTGGAAACTTTCTGACGATTCTAAAAAACTTACAATTACAACTAATGGAAACGAAGAAAGCATGGATATTACTGAGCTTTCTGCAAGCAAAATGGTTGTGAAAATTTCCGAAGAAGAGGGAGAGATCTCTTTGACAATGGAAAAGAAGTAAATAGAACTTTAGTACAGAAAGCTCGCTTGTAAAGGCGAGCTTTTTTGTTTTGTAAAGAGGAGTATATGGAGGAAGAGCGAATTGATAAAATCCTGATGCAAAGGAACCTTGTTTCTTCAAGGCAGCGGGCAGAGGAAGTTATAAAACAGTATGGCGTACGTGTAAATGGGAAGTTACTGTTTAAACCCGGCAAAAAAGTGCCTTTTGATGCAGAGGTAGAAATGATGGCGGAAGAACTTCCCTGGGTGTCAAGAGGTGCGTTGAAACTACAGAAAGCTTTGGAATTATGGCCAGTGAAAGTTGAAGGGATAACTGCGATGGATATCGGGGCTTCAACAGGAGGGTTCACAGAAGTACTGCTTTCTGAAAAGGCGGACAAAGTGTTTTGTGTAGATGTTGGGACGGGGCAGTTGGTAGACAAGATAGCTAAAGATTCCAGAGTAGTAAATTTGGAACAAACCCATGTCCGGGATCTTACGGATCAGGAAATAACCGATTCTTGTGACCTTTGTGTAATTGATGTTTCTTTTATCTCGCTCAAAAAGGTTTTTTCGCACATTACCCGCTTCCTAAAACCTCAGTCTTCTGTGATAGCTTTAGTGAAACCTCAATTCGAAGTAGGGAAAGCACACGTGGGTAAAAATGGAGTTGTACGCGACAAGCGTTTGTACACTGTTGTGATCAATGAAATCATAGAGGAAGCCAATTCTAATGGATTAACCTATAAAGCACATGCGGAATCCCCCATTCTGGGAGGAGAGGGGAACCGCGAATTTCTTATGTGGCTGGTTAAAGAGAACTAATCAAGACTGCTATATGTACGGATATCTTTGATATTGAGTTGCAATGTTGTTTTGTTGTTCCATGTATTTTCTTCTAACGTGAAAAGAAGGGTTACAGCTTCTCCTTCGGCTATCTCGTTTAGTTTATACCCCAGATTAAAACCGATGGCATCCAGAGCAAAGGGAATGTGTGGAGAGCGCAAACGGGTTTTCAGGTGATTATCTCCTACAATACGAGTATAAGCGGGATCCATAAAAATATCCTCTGCCATAAAAACAGGTTTCATATTTCCCGGTCCGTAGGGTTCAAACTGATCCAGGATTCGTTTGACTTTTGGGATGGAATAATAAGATTCTCCCGGTGAAAAGATATGATCCAGAGATAGGGGCAGATCAATTACCTGTTCGGCAATTTTCATTTCGTCACTCAGATGGGTTGCTACTACCTGATCAAATTTTTTTCTGAATGCTTCAATTTGTTCTGTTTGAATAGTCAGCCCGGCAGCGTATTTATGTCCGCCAAACTGGATAAGATGTTCCGAACAGTTTTCCAGCGCTTCGTACACATTGAATCCGGATACGGACCGGACAGATCCCGCAGCAACACCATTTGATTTGGTCAGTACTACAGTTGGGCGATAATACGTTTCGATCAGCCGGGAGGCTACAATTCCAATTACACCTTTATGCCAGTCTTCTCCGTAGACAACGGTCGAACTCATCGATCCATACTCCTTATCAGCGGCCAGTTGCTCGAGGATTTCTTCTGTGATTGATCGATCGAGTTCTTTCCTTATACTGTTATCTTCCTCAATTTGAAGGGCTAGTTGATGGGTTAATTTTTCATTTTCAGAAATCAAAAGTTCAACAGCATGCTTCCCGGACTGTATTCTTCCTGCTGCGTTAATACGCGGAGCAATGACAAAGACAATATTTGTGAACGAGAGTGGGATTTCCTTTCCGGCATGTTTGAGCAGAGCAGCGATTCCTTTGCGGAGTGGCTGTTCATTCAATTGTTTTAACCCGTGAAAAGCAATGATTCTGTTTTCACCGGTTACGGGAACAATATCAGCAGCAATGGAAATAGCATTGAGATCCAGAAAATGATACAATTCTTCCTGCGGCAATGCCAGTTTTTCCAATAATCCCTGAATGAGCTTAAAACCAATTCCACATCCTGTTAACTCCTTATAGGGATAAGCACAATCAGCTTGTTTTTGATCAAGGATAATGGCGTTGGGTAAAATCTCACCGGGAGTATGGTGATCACAAATGATCACATCCAGTCCCCTTTCGCGGGCGTAGGCAATCTTTTCTACCGCTTTGATTCCACAATCCAGAGCGATGAATAAACCACAATTATTTTCTAGCGCATAGTCAATTCCCTGAATGGAGATACCATATCCTTCATTATATCTGTCGGGAATGTAAAAATCAGCGTTGAATCCATGCTTTCTGAAGAAAATGACTAGTTGAGCGACAGCAGTAGTTCCATCGACATCATAATCACCGAAAACAAGAATTTTTTCTTTAGTATTTAATGCGAGAATCAGACGCTCTACAGCTTCGGACATCCCTTTCATCAGAAAAGGATCATGCAAATCTTTTAAATCAGGTCTGAAGAATGATTTGGCTTCGTTAAACGAAGCAATTCCCCGCTGAAGAAGCAGTGTTGAAATAATTTCCGGTATTTTTAGTTCTTCCTGAAGCTGTTTTACAACAGTATGTTCAGGCAAGTCTTTGACAAGCCATCTTTTTTGCATAATTTCGGTTTTAAAGTAAGTTAGGAATGCCAAAATTACAAAAAATTATATTGCTTCTGATGACCATTTGTGTTTCCTATGTTGGTTCGGGACAGGTGGTGAATTATGATTTTGTGCAACCGGTACCACCAGAATATGGAAATATTCTTTCAATCCCTCCCAAGCTGTATGGAAATTACAGAGATACGAGTGGTAATCAGGAAATCACAGTAAAAGCACGTGGAATTTATATTTCGTCAAATATTTACGGATCGGTTTCACGGGAAGAAATAAGGGAAAGCAGTAAATATGAGGTGAGGAATGACCATATCTTCGGAATAAACGAATACGATTCATTACCCTGTACCCTCGAAGGAGAAAACTACTATTTTGGTTTGAGAAAGACAACGGAACTGTTTAGTTTTAATGGAGTAAATACGTTAAGAAAACAAAACATAGACCGATTGGATAATAACTATATACTTTGTTTTTCTGAAAATGGATACTGGTTGCCGATGTTACTGAACTTTACGGATAACAAGTTGATTATCTGTAATCCATCGTTTGACGATGTTGAAAATGCTTTTGATGTAATCACCGATAAATTTAGAGAGGAAAAAGAAGGCGTAACACGCATTCATTTACATCCGGGTGGAGAAGAATGGGAAAAGGTAGATTTGTCTTTGTATTTTTCACACCCAACGGTGTATCTCAGAGAGTAATATTCTACTACTATGACAAAAATAGTCAGCCTTTTTTGTGTTACAGTGTTTTTGTTAGCCTGTAAAAAAATTCAACCGGATGTGCCCGAGACGTTATCTCCTGCTGATTGTAATCAAGAACTTATAAGTATGACAGAGATTGCGGGATATGGTATTCTGGAAAAATTGCCCGGGATTTGGCAGGGGCCGGTATATTCGCCTACTCCGTTAGGTAGTTTTCCGGAATGGATTGTCGATTTACGCCCTGTTTCCGGAGCTCAGGTCTCTTCGAAGAATGAACTGGATTCACTCAACGACATTTTTATGTCCTTTTTTGTTGCGAAACAGGATTGTGGATATAAAATTGCTTTCCGTAACGGAGGTGGTTTTGCCGGGATGGTTCGCAATTCTTATATGATAGCGGATAGTGTATACGAGAATGCCGGATTTGGTTTTTACCGTTTCACAGATGTTGTTTCAGGTGGCAACAGAGTTTATACTGATATCCATTTCGAAGGAGATAGCCTGAAAATGTTTACGTATACCAATCAGTACAATTCATTACCACAACCTGTATTACATATGCAATGGCTGGCGGAGAGAAAAGATGTAACTGCTGCCGCAGATGCGATTAATCATTTTAACTACCCGCAAAAAGAACTGGTTAAAGATTTTTCAACGACATTTGACGGACTTACGGAAGCAATATTTTATTCAAATGAGGCAGATCCGTACCCGGAATCCGAACAACCGTATCTGGGAGAAAGTCAGGTGTCAGTCTCTATTAGTAATCCTTCTGATCCGGATCCTGCGAAGAAGGTATTGATTTTGATTACGACAGAGCCATTATTTAACGGGTTTACATTTTTACAGGCAAATTTGAAGTATCGTTCGCGTTATGTGTTGGTAGGATCAGGGACAGAGACAGGATATTTGTTTAATTACATGCACCCCGGAAATTATTACGTAAACGTGATCTATGATGAGAACGGAGATCAGGCATTCTCTTCCGGAGATTATATGAATTCGACATTTGATGTGCCGTTACAGTTAGCCCCTTCGGGAAGTACTGCTATAAATGTTACCGTTAACTTTCAAATTCCCTGATAGAGAATAACCGGATGGATAAACGACTGTCAGCTTGTATTATTTACGTATTGCTTTGTGTAGGCATTCTTCTGGTCATGGACTTAGGTGGATGGATAGACCTGTTCTCCGAAAGTTCATTTCTCAATTGGGATGCAGAACATTACCATTGGATTCGAAACAAAGGGTATGAAGGTTTTAGAGTTGCCTTTTTCCCTCTTTTTCCATTTGTATGGAAACTGATTCCAATAGGAGCAATAGGTATTTCTGTTTTGAATGGGGGGGTATTTCTTGTTTCTTTCTATTTTTTAATCAGGCAATTGGGAAGTTCATGGAAAGAGGTGATATTATATCTCTCCATACCCGGGTGCATCTTTTTTTTCTTACCGTATTCAGAAGCTTTGTTCTTTCTTTGTTCAACACTCATTTTGATTGGATTGAGAAAAAACAAAATGAAGTGGGTGTATATCGGATTATTGTTCGCTACCATCTCGCGTCCGGCTTTCACTATTTTTATCCCGGCTCTGTTAATTGTTGAAATGTTGTCCGGCGACCAAAAAGGAAGCTTACAGCGTATAGCAATGTACCTGTTATCAACTGCCCTGGGTATTATACTGGTCGGACTCTTTCAATTTATGGATACGGGTGAATGGTTTACGTTTTTCAGTGTTCAAAGTGGATGGGGTAATGCCTTGCGCCTGCCTGAGTTCCCATTGACATCCTGGGCAGGAGGCTTTGTTGTCCGTTTAGATGGTGCTGCTTTTTTAATCGGGAGTACAGCCGGACTTGTTCTGCTTGCTAATATCTTGAAGGTAGGTAAGACAGGAAAAGAGAAGTTGTCCAGAGAATTGGTCTTTTCGCTTGCCTACCTGGGAGGGATTACGCTGTCGGTATTATTGTTTAGAGGAGGAAGTCTTTTCAGTTTGAATCGTTTTATATTTGCCACACCTTTTATCCTTGTTGCCTTGCATTTCTGGCTCACTTCTACTGTTGAGATACGAATGAAACAGCTTTGGGTGGCTTTTGTAGTCATTTTCCTGTTTTGGTTATTTTTTGCTTCCTATGTTCATATACAGGTATTGGTAAAATTCTTGTTCTTAAGTTTTTACCTCTGGCTTATACTTTTGGTTAAATCGGATAAGAAATGGTTGAGAGAACCGGCTTTTTTTATCCTGATTCTTTTCAATAGTGTGTTTCAGATGATCCTTTTTTACCGTTTTATGAATAATGAATGGGTAGGATAATGAAGCGCCCTGAAGTATACATATTATGAAAACCCGTACATTTAGTTATTTGTTTTGTACTCCTCAGGCTCGAAAATGAAAATTGGAATCTGGATCATACTGATAATGACGCTGAACACTGTTCTTGTCTTCGGACAAGAGACAACTGTTTCTGGAAAAGTTATTGATTCGGATACAAAAGACCCCCTGGGTTTTGCTCAGGTCGTGTTGGTCAATGCCGGGGTAGGTGCAACGACGAAAATTGATGGCTCTTTTACATTTTCCTTTCCATTGTCTGTAATTCAGGAGGACTCACTGATTGTTACGTATATGGGGTATCACCATAAAAAAGTGGCATTTGACCGGGGAAGAGCACAGGAAATTATAATCGAACTGGAATCCAAGACACTTAGTCTGGGAGAAGTAGTTGTAGGGCCGGGGCAGAATCCTGCCTGGAAAGTACTGGACAGAGTAATTGCGAATAAGCGGAGTAACAATCCTGATTTTTTCCCTACATATACTTATGAAGAATACAGTAAGATAAGGTTTGACCTGAATCATTTTTCTGATAAAATCAAAAAGAATTTTCTTTTTCGTCCGTTTGATTTTATCTGGGAAAATGTAGACACGACTGACGAAGGGGTGCGTTTTCTTCCGGTATTGTTGGTTGAAAAAGCACTGTCACATTATGTGCGTTCTGAACCTGCCGCAAAAAAAAGTGTGGTACAGGGGGTGAACATGACCGGACTCAAGGGACCCAGAATTTTGGAGTTTGCGGAAGACTTACAAGTAACACCTAATATTTATGAAAACACAATTGTCGTGCTGGATAAAGGATTTATCAGTCCGATTAATGATCAGTATAAATCCCATTACGAGTACTATCTGATTGACAGTGCAAAGTTTTCCGAAAGAAAAGCGTATCAGGTTGCTTTTAAACCAAAGAATTATCTGGACTTAGCATTTATGGGAAGTATGTGGATAGATTCTGCAGATGCTGCAATTCGTGAAGTCAATTTGCGATTTGATATTCAGGCAAATGTCAATTTCGTCAGGAGTTATATGGTGAGGCAGACTTACTCTCCTGTGGATGCTAAATACTGGCTGCCGGATACGGCTTCTGTGCTTGCTGATTTCACTGTGTTGGAAAATCAGGCAGACCTGACCGGTTTCTTTGGTAGGAAAACATCTGTTTATCATAAGTATGCTGTCGATACAATGGTAGCAAAGACGGTTTTTTCCGGGTTGGAAGAGGTTGAGTACACAGATGATGCAGAGTCTCTTACGGAAGAGCAGTGGGAGGCCTTACGAAAAGGCGAGATGACAGAACAGGAAGATAACCTTTTCGGTATGATGGAAACATTGGAGAAAGATCCAAAATACCAATTCAGAAAGAACCTGATTGTTTCTGTCTTTTCAGGATATATTCCCCTAAAAAATGTACTTGAAATAGGTGATTTTTATACGTTTTACAACTACAATCAGGTAGAATATGGCAGGTTTAAATTCGGTTTGCGAACACATGAAGATCTTTCGGATCATTTTTTTGCGTCTGCATACACCGCGTATGGTCTCCGTGATGCCAAATGGAAGTACGGGGGAGATTTGCGGGTTTCTTTTGGGGAAAATCAGGGAAAGCGAATGCATATTGGGGCAGATTATTCATACGATATTCAACAGCTTGGAAGAAGTGAGAATCAGATTCGTATAGATCATTTATTTTCCTCAATTATGCAGGTGGGTCAGGGTAGCAGCAGGCAGTATGTAAGTGACTTTTCTGCATACGTGGAGAAAAATTGGGCAACGGGTTTTGTAACGCGACTAGGTTATTTTCATCAAACATATACTCCGACATTGGACAATCAGTATATCAGACTTACTGATTCGGGGTTGGACACGGTAGCTAATTACCGGGCATCGGGGCTGAGCCTTACATTCAAGTTCCGTTACCTGGAGGATGAGGTAAAAGCAGTATTCACTGAACGAAGAGTGATGCAGATTCCGTTCTTACGATTTCCTGAAGTTGCAGTCGATTTCCGTTTCGCTGATAAAAAGAGGCTAGGGTCGCAGTTCGACTTTCAGAAGATACGATTGCAATTACAACAGAAGGTTCGGGCGGGTAAAGCAGGTTATTTTCACTATCTGATTGCCGGAGGGAAAACATTCGGGAATGTTCCGTTTCCCTTTTTGGATATCCCGTACGGAAATCAATTGATTCTTAATGACGACAGAGCCTTTAACCTGATGCAGTTTATGGAGTATGCCACAGATCAATATGTAGAATTTAATGTACAACATCATTTCGAGGGGATGATTATGAACCGGATACCATTGATTAAAAAATTGAAATGGAGAAGTTTTGTCTTTGCCAAAGGATACCTGGGATCTTTATCGGATAAAAATAATGAAGGAAAGTATCTTTTCCCGCAAGGAATGTCTGCTTTGTCTAATCATCAGTATTACGAAGTTGGTTTTGGGTTTGAGAACATCTTTAAATTTGCCCGGATGGACTTTAGCTGGCGGTTAACCGATATTACTAAGCCCGGGACGTATTATTTTATTGTGAAACCGTCCTTTGTCTTTACTTTTTAGCGCGTACAAATTTTGTACCTTTAGTGTGATATGAAGTATTGGATGGTCGTATTGCTGGTCTGTTGTCAATCTGTTTTTTCGCAGACGATACAGGAAAGGTTTTATAATTCCGGAGAGTTAGCTGTGCGTGAAACAACAACAGAGTCTTACAGGCAATACGGATCTTCTGCAAGAGAAGAGAAGGTAGAAGTGTTCAGTAAGGAGGGAAATCTTGTCTTCTCAGGAAACAGAAGGTATACCGGAGGATATGCAATGGTCCGGTTGACTTTTTATGACAATGGTGGTGTAGAGCGTATTGAGAATGAGTATAACTCCGAGGGAAGGCATGTAAAAGACATGATTCTATTGGATCGCAATGGAAATCGGATAACTTCTCAACCCGGTTCTACTACAGTAATCGATACAATCGGAGGATATGCTTTTCCCAAAAGACCTTCATTAAAGGCAATCAAATCGCATGGTTTAGGAGAAAAACAATTGATACGTATCTGGTGGGAAAACGGAAGTGTGGACACACTAATAATCAGAACTCAGCAGAAAACTGATTCGGAAAATGCATGGAAAATGTACACCCTAAAACCAGAGGCTAAAGTAGAGATAGGCACCTTTCATCGGGAAAGCCTTTTAGACCATCCTGCTGAAAGATATATTTTTGAAATATGGTATGGTAAGGATTCTACATTCCAAAAAGTAGAAACAGGTGAGGTAGGAATCACTCTGCTGCAGACAGGTCGCGAAACAACGTATCTGTACTACTGGACAGGAAGTAAGTAAAGGTTTACCTTTCTTCTCCCATTTTTTCTAAAACAGCGTTGTATTTTTCAAGGAGGATAAGGTATTTGTTCTTCCAGTATTCTACAGATTGTTCGTTTGGACCGTAAACCCCTTTGTTATCAGAGGATATGTTGTTGTTGTCAGGTGAAATATAGAAACCTCCTTGTGGTAAAATCTCTGAGAAATCATAATGGATGATTCTTCCAATCTCAAGTACAGTTTCAATTGGAACCTGCGGATTCTCAAATACATTGTAAATATGCCTTCTGCTCTTACCCATACGTTTCGCCAACTTAGTTATTGAATAACCACTTTCGCGAACCGCTTTTTCCACTGTTTCCCCTCTGTGTATCATACTACGCAAGTATATGTAGCAATTCGGGAAACAAAATCATCATTTTTTACACAATTATGTAAAATAAAGTTAAGCTTCTATGAAGTAAAGATGTATTCATTTAAAAAACAGTAAATTCATGGCATACGAACAAATTATCTGCATACAATAGAAAGAGGCTGATTATGAATAATACGGAAGACGGTCTGGATACCTATCTGGACAATCATTACATTAACCGAAGTAACTGGTTGAGAGCTGCGGTACTGGGAGCAAATGATGGTATAATATCAACAGCAAGTTTGGCAATTGGAGTTGCAGCGGCCAGTGATATACGTGAACCGGTTGTTCTTGCAACACTTGCCGGACTGGTTGCCGGTGCCTTGTCAATGGCAGCCGGGGAATACGTTTCCGTTAGTTCTCAAACAGACATTGAAAAAGCAGATATTCAACGCGAAAAGGAAGAGCTTAAAGAAATGCCTGAACTGGAGATGCAGCGTTTGGCAGAAATCTATGAGAGTCGCGGATTAAAAAAGGAGACTGCACTTCAGGTAGCAAGGGAACTTACGGAACATGACGCACTTGGGGCGCATGTACGTGATGAATTAGGAATTAATGAAATCAGTCAGGCTAATCCCATTCAGGCGGCAATAGCTTCCGGAGCGGCATTCACTGTCGGAGGCATCATGCCATTACTGGTTACTCTTTTTCTTCCGGTAAAAGGGATGGAATATTTTCTGTACGGATTTGCTATCTTCTTCCTGATTATTTTGGGTGCAATGGCGGCCAAAACAGGAGGATCAGGAATTGGAAAAGCTATCGTACGCATTACCTTTTGGGGAACAGTTGCGATGGGACTTACTGCCCTTGTCGGATACCTGTTCGGAGTGAAAGTATAATAAAGGACAAACTTTAGAGAAGTTCGGCAGTTAACGTGATATCAAAACTGAATGCTCCGCTAACCGGACAGTTTTCCTTTGCACCTTTTGCTATTTCCTGAAATTCTTTTTCACCGATTCCGGGTACTTTGGCCTTTAGATGTAGCGCAGATAGTTTAATCTTGCCTTCTTCTAAAGTAATAATGGATTCTGTTTCCAGTTCGTCCGGAGTATACCCTGCTTCCGTCAGATCCAGACTGAGCTTCATTGTGAAACATCCTGCATGCGCTGCGGCAAGTAATTCTTCCGGATTTGTTCCCGTTCCTTCGGCAAAACGACTGTTAAAAGAATAGGAAGTCTTACTAAGCACTTTACTTTGTGTTGTAAGATGTCCTTTTCCTTCTTTAATCGTACCGTTCCAAACAGCTGTTGCTTTTCTTTTCATAATTTTCCCTTTTCACTATACTACGAAAAAAGGAGTAGAAAAACAATTATTTATGAAGTAATGTTTCAGCAATCTGTACGGCATTTGTAGCGGCTCCCTTTCGAAGGTTGTCCGCAACAATCCAGAGGTTAACCGTTCCCGGTTGGGATGCATCCAATCGGATTCGCCCGACAAAAACATCATCCTTGTCCTGAGCGTATGCAGGCATAGGATAGGTTAATGTATCCGGATTGTCTTTTAGCGTAATTCCCGGAGTTTCGGAAAGAATTTTCCGGATTTCAGTGACACTGATATCCTTGTCTTCAAATTCAATATTTACGGCTTCTGAATGTCCGCCAACTACAGGAACTCGTACGGCTGTTGCTGTCACATTTATGGCAGGATCAAGAATTTTTTTGGTTTCCCGGGTGAGTTTCATTTCCTCTTTTGTATAACCATTCTCTTCAAAAACATCACAGTGTGGAATACAGTTCTTGTCAATTTGATAAGGATAAGCCATTTCTCCCTGTTCTTCGTTGCGTTCATTTTCCAACTGGCGCATCGCTTTTACCCCTGTTCCGGTAACCGATTGATAGGTAGATACAACAACGCGTTTAATACCATATCGTTTATGAAGTGGTGCAAGAACCATTACAAGCTGAATCGTAGAACAATTTGGGTTGGCAATGATTTTATCCTGATCAGAAAGTAAATCTCCGTTAACCTCAGGTACAATTAATTTCTTTTCGGGGTCCATTCGCCAGGCAGAGCTGTTGTCAATTACAACCGTTCCGTTTTCGGCAAACTTTGGTGCCCATTCCAGAGAAGTTGCTCCACCCGCCGAGAAAATAGCGTAATCAGGGTTACAATCGACAGCAGTTTGAAGACTAACAACCGGATATTCTTTGTTTTTAAAAGAAACGGTTTTTCCGACGGACTTCTCTGATGCAACAGGAATTAATTCAGTTACGGGGAAATTTCGTTCTGCTAATACCCTAAGCATCACATTTCCAACCATACCCGTTGCGCCAACTACTGCAACTTTCATAACGCGATCAAATTTTTTAATTCCTACAAAAATAGTATATTTCAGTATTAAACCGAGGCTATGTTAAAATATCTACACGTTGTTATTTTCCTTTTACTTATTCCCTGTTTTTATGGACAATTTGCAGATGATTTCACAGACGGAGATTTTACATCCGGTAATCTTTGGGCCGGAGATGATGCGAAATTCATCGTAAACGGAGCAGGAGAGTTACAGTTGTCAGCACCTACTGAAACCGGTGATGCTTATTTAGCGACTCCTTGTGCGGCCATTGAAAATGCCGAGTGGGAATTTTTTGTGAGAATGGATTTCAATCCGTCATCTTCCAATTATACACAGATTTTTCTGGTGTCTGATTCAGATGATTTGAGAAATGATCTGAATGGTTACTTTGTGTATATAGGTGGAACTACGGATGAAATTTCATTATACAGGCAGACAGGAAATACCCGAACAAAGATTATTCAGGGAGTAGCGGGTTCAGTTAATACTAGCCCGGTAAATGCGCGAATTCGTGTAACAAGAGATGTTGCGGGTAATTGGGAACTGTTTCGTGACACTTCATTGACAGGTGTGTTCGTGTCGGAAGGGAGTGTATTTGATGATGCACATCTCTACTCTTCTTTCTTTGGTGTCTATTGTGATTATACCGCAACTCGTTCAGAGCATTTTTACTTTGATGACTTTGTTGTAACGGGTCAACCATATACGGATTTGATAGCTCCGGAGTTCATTTCGCTTACAGTAACTTCTCCAAATACGATCGATTTACTCTTTAACGAAGCATTAGATGAAACTTCGGCAGAAAGTAATGCGAGCTATGCAGTTAATAATGGGGTAGGTTCTCCGGTTTCAATTGAGTTAGATGTTGGAAACAGTGCTTTGATTCACCTTACTTTTGCTACTGATTTTACTGATGGAGCGACGCATGAATTAGCTGTCTCCGGGATTGCAGATCCTTCCGGGAATGTTATGGCACCGTTCGCTGAAGAGTTTTTCTTTTACATAGCGAACAATCCGTTGTGGGGAGATGTCCGGATTAATGAAGTAATGGCAGATGAATCGCCTTCGGTTGGGCAGCCTTTGACAGAATACGTTGAGTTATTAAATACAACTGCTAAGACGTTCGATCTGACAGGATGGAAAATTTGTAATGACAATTCCTGTGGGACGATTCAATCTGTTTTGCTTTTACCACATAGTTATCTGCTCGTTACCCCAACGGGAGCACTCGATTCGTTTCCGGGCAAACCGATTAGTAATGCAACTTCATTTCCCGGATTAAAAAACAGTGCCGATGAAATTTTTCTTTGGGATGCAACAGAGACCATATTGATTGATAATATGGCTTATTCTTTAGCCACTTATCAGGATATGGAAAAGAGTGATGGCGGGTATTCGCTTGAGTTGATTAATCCTTTGTTACCTTGTTCGGGAAGCACTAACTGGACAGCTTCTGCAAGTGTTTCGGGAGGAACCCCCGGCGAACAAAACTCTGTATATACAACTACTCCGGACAGTACAC
This sequence comes from Wandonia sp., assembly GCF_984588085.1. NCBI lineage: Bacteria > Pseudomonadati > Bacteroidota > Flavobacteriia > Flavobacteriales > Crocinitomicaceae > Wandonia > Wandonia sp. The sequence goes on along the minus strand of NZ_CFIGVI010000020.1, from coordinate 2,910 downwards.
CGCCTGCCATTGAAAGTGCATTTACAGAATCAGAGAATAAGGTGCGGATAACATTTACAGAATTGATGGACTCAGTCGATTTAGTAAATCTGGGGTTGACTATTACTCCTGCTGTTTCATTGGATTCAATTGAAGTAGAGCAGCGGTACTCTTACAGTATGGATCTTTATTTTTCAGAGCTACTACAGCCTAGCGTAACTTACTTACTGGAGCTTATCACCGTTGAAGATTGTTCTGGTAATATCGCCGATCTTTCGACTGTATTTATACTTCCTTCTCTTCCGAATGAGGGTGACGTGGTAATTAATGAGATTCTTTTTAATCCGTTGACAGGAGGGGCTGACTATGTAGAGTTATTGAACGCATCTGATAAAACCTTTGACCTGAAGTACTGGCAGATGGCAAACTATACGGATACAATTTCAGGGTTTAAAACCATCTCAGAGGAACCTTTCCTTTTTTCGCCCGGTCAGTATCTCGTTTTGACAAAGGATTCACTACAGGTAAAACAAGCTTATCCCACACATGGTTTTGGAACATTCGTTTATTGTGATTTACCTGCCTATTCAAATGGCGAAGGAAGTGTAATACTTCTGGATGAGGTAGGTGAAACTATAGATCGGGTGGATTACCGGGAGGACTGGCATTTCAGATTACTGGATGATAAAAAAGGGAAATCGTTGGAACGAATCAGTAGTACAGGAAAATCAAATGATGCTTCGAATTGGCAGACGGCATCAGAAACAATTGGTTTTGGGACACCAGGGTTAAAAAATTCACAAAACTTTGAGGCGAATGCGGACGGGAGCTTTTCCATAGAACCTAGAGTTTTCTCTCCCGATAATGATGGATTTGAAGATTTTGCAGTACTCGTATATGACTTGCCGGAGCCGGGGATGGTCGGTTCTATTCATATGTATGATGAGAATGGACGAAAAGTGAGAACATTGGTAAACAATCATTACTTTGATCAACGGGGAGAGTTGAAGTGGGATGGTTTGAATGACGATGAACAGAAGTGTCCCACGGGAAGATATATTGTCGTATTTGAAGTCTATTCTCCAACGGGAACAGCACAGAATATCTCAGCAAGAAAAGTCGTTGTAGTTGCATCCCGGCTTTAAATTTGTTATTTTTGAAGCAGGCTTCCGAACCAAACTACTCAGATTTTTGTTAGATAAAAAAGTAAAAGTATGAAAATTAGAAATTTGAGTTTAACAGTTGTTATTGCATTGGCTTTTTCGTTTGTTTCTTATGCACAGCCATATAAAACGGCAATCGGAGTAAGATTAGGATTTCCTAATAGTGTCAACTTTACTTTAAAGCATAACTTGGGATCTGCGTGGGCAATTGAATTGAATGCAGGGGCGGGTTGGAGATCTGCTGCAATTGATTTTGCTGGAATGTATCATTTCGATATTCCGAAACCATCCGGAATGAGATGGTATTTGGGTGCTGCTGCTGATGTTGGTGTTTTCTATAGTAGAGGGACGAATCATCCGGTTTCAGGATATAAGCATGGTTATTTTTCAACGGGGGTAAGTATCTTCGGAGGTTTGGAATACACATTCCCGAATATTCCATTGAATCTGGCGTTTGATTTAGGACCCCGTTTACCGATTGTTCCATGGAGTGTCTACCCGGATTATGCAAGGGTCGGTCTGACAGCGCGTTATACGTTTAAGTAATAGTAAATATTTGTATAAAAATCCCGGGTATTTTACTTCGGGATTTTTTTATTCTCCGAACCAGCTAAAGTACGTACGTTCCAGGAAAAAACCTTCTTCTGTTTCAAGCAGCGGGTAAGTTTCAAGGTACAACCCATGACCTCTTCCATTTTCCAGATTGAATTGATACTTATGCCAGGGACAGATAACAGATCCTTCCCGAATCGTACATCCATTAAGGGGTTTATTTTGATGCGGACATTTATTGCGAAAAGCATAAACAGAAGAACCGGAACGTACAAACAAAACCTCCCCGAATCCCAAACGAATGACTAATTCTCCATCCTGTGCAAATGATGCAATAAAAGATTGTCGGGAATCACTTAGTTTGTATCGTTTGGTTTTATCGGAAAACATACTGAGGAGTTATTCGTCCAGTAGAATTTTAATATCCCGAATAAGATGATCGACTTCTTCAGAAGATGTTCCGTCGTAATATCCACGGATGCGGCGTTTTTTGTCAACAAGAACAAAGTTGTTGGTATGAATAAAATCACTTTCTCCGTCACCTACATCCTCAGCCTCAGTTGGTTTTAGGACAAAGTAAGACTTTCTGGCTAATTCATATAAATGCTCTTTGTCTCCGGTCAGTAGATGCCATTTTCCTTTACGAACACCTTTTTCCTCAGCGTAGCGCAACATCTGCTCCACTGTATCTACTTCAGGCCATACCGTGTGGCTGAGAATTATAACATCAGGATTATTGAGAAAAGCACCCTGTACACGAGTCATCTGTGCTGTCATTTTAGGACAGATAGAGCCGCAGGTAGTGAAAAAATAATCAGCTACAAATATTTTCTCTTTGATATCTGCTTGGGTGATGGTCTCTCCATACTGATTGGTAAAAGAAAAATCACCGATGGTATGACCATATCCTTTTCGTAAAAGCGTACTGTCGACAAGACTTTTTTCAATGATATCAATTGGGTTGTAAACTTTTAGAACGTGTTCTTGTTTTTTTGCCTGATCGAGGTTCATTTTGTAAGCAATTCCGAGGGCTACGGCAAAAATTACAGCGAAGATCCAAACGACTTTTTTCATAACAAATCCGTTTTTTACAAAGGTAAGGAAAATAAGCGTTGAGGGGAGAAAAACCGGAAATCTATGATGTAGAGAGGAGGTGTTGTTGAAGTCTGTTTTGCAGATTAGCAGTCTCTCCGATGCAGAACCGATTAAGTTTTTG
>NZ_CFIGVI010000019.1:0-54846 GCF_984588085.1 Wandonia sp. | reverse complement strand
TTAAACACTGAAGTTTAAAGGGTTTTGACTTTATTTGATTTCTCAAATAGTACTCGAGGCGGGACTTGAACCCGCACGCCCAAAAAGAGCACAGGATTTTAAGTCCGGCGTGTCTACCAATTCCACCACTCGAGCATTTGATTTATCGGACCGATAAATCAAGGTAGTATCGCTATGAGCGGGAGACGGGATTCGAACCCGCGACCCCAACCTTGGCAAGGTTGTGCTCTACCAACTGAGCTACTCTCGCTTGTCATATTTCAAAAGTCTTTCCAACTCGCTTGTTTCAGACTCGAAGGTGTGTTTAACGTTGTTAAAGCAACACCCCAAACGCATTTCGTTCGGGGTGCAAATATAGCATTTTTTTTAATTCTTGTTGCTGTCCACAAAAAATTTCGGAAAAATATCAACGTCCTATTTTTTGGAAACGACCTTTTACTGAACCCGATGCTTTTTCGATCAGGTAGAAGTAGTTCCCGGCACGTAGGTCATTGACCTCTATTTTTACATGATGTTCGTTTGTTCCCAGTTGTTTACTGAACTCATTTCGGATGACTCTTCCATTCATGTCCAGAAGTGTAAGGGAAACCTGCTCGTTTTGAGAGGTGAACACGATAGTGGTAAACTCAGAACACGGATTCGGATAACAGTATGTTCCCTGACGAACTAAAATATCCTCTTCAATACCAACCGGACCATTGCAGGATCGGGCAATAGGTATCAGGTTTACCTGGTGTTCAAATAAAAATTGTACCTCTGATTCGGCAACCTGAAACCAATCGTGAAGAATGGAGGCATATACGTCACGGAAATCATATTGAACATCAATTCCTTTCTGATTGATAATCTGATCGGGGATGTCCGGGTTGTCTCCATGAACTGCGCTGTCAATGCAGGAACCAAAGACAAACATAGGAGCAGCATCGCCGTGATCGGTACCAAAACTCGCATTGGAGGCAATTTGTCGTCCGAATTCAGAGAATGTCATTCCCAATACACGTTCTTCAATCCCTAACAGGGCCAAATCGTCCTGGAATGCGGCAACGGCATCCGAAAGTGTTTTCAGTAACTGGGCATGAACCCCGTTTGCAACATCATCCTGAACAACCTGTCCATCGTGCGTATCAAAACCGGTCATATTCAAAATATAGACCTTGGTTTTTAGCCCTCCTGAGATCATTTTGGCAATATTCCGCAAATGAACAGCTAGTGCACTGGTTTCGTCATAGAGTGTTGATAATGAATTTCCCGCCGCTACGGCATCAGAAACATGCCCTCCGTATACATTGGACTGATTAATAATCCCTTCAATGTAGGCGAGATGATTTCCGTAATAACTGTTTTCGGGGTTCGAAATATTGGTTCCCAAATCAGCATTATTTGTCGGATCCTGTACGGCCAGAGAGTAATTACTGACAATTCCCTGACAGGTGGTAGAAACTTCATACCCCATACTGATTGCAAACGGATGGGGATAATCCTCATTGGGATACCCGACAGGATAATCCGGGTTATAGCTGTCAAAATAGCGTCCGAGCCATCCCGTATCCGTACTTCCGCCAATATTTCCGGATGTCCAGATATCCATCGACTTAAAATGGGAACGGTTTTGTTGTTCGTATCCTACATTTTGTAGAATGGAAAGTTTCCCGTGGTCAAACATCGAAGCCATTCCTCCCATAGAAGGGTGTAGCCCCAGATAACCTGTTCCCAGACCGATGATGTCATTTTGCGGAATCAGTATGTTTTCTCTTTGGATAACAAGGTTGTCATACTTATCCAGGGGAATTACCATATTCAGCCCGTCATTTCCTCCGTTCAGGCGAATGAGAACCAGAACGCGGTCTTCCGCATTTTTCGAATAATTAAATAACTTTTTTAGTACGGTATTCATCTGAACTCCCTGAAAAACAAACGGAACTCCGATGGCACCCAACGATGTGGTCTTAACAAAATCTCTTCTTTTCATAGCTCCGTAGTTTTTAGATGATGTGGAATTCAGGCATTTTAAACAAGTTGAGAAGGGTAACCCTCATCTGGTTTTTGATAACATTGGCATTGGACTGATTTGAGGGATCAGCTGCATAGGTATCATACGCCGTAGTCCAAACCGAAGAACCAAAACCTCCGTTCAATTGGTTGGCAAGAAAGTTACGTTGTGTTGCAGAAAGTGGTTTACAACAATAGAGTAATTCAAGCTCTTTAATGACTTCAACATCATCGTTCGGATAGTCAAATGAATCCAGAAGACTTAAAACATCAATGGGAAATTGCTGACCATTTGCGTCAAGCCCATTGTACAAAGCATAATAGGTATATTCTACACGTTTTTTTATGGTTGCAGCATTGATCCACATCTGGCTGAACCCGGGAGACTGGTAATATGCCGTCCACCCGGCAACCTGAGGAGGAGCAAAGTAGTGCATTCCGATATTTTCAGAAATCCATCCGAAAATCAGGTGCATCTGGTACGTTGTCGGCAGGTCAAAATTCATTTGTGAACCGGAAGAGGTGTACATAGATACCATATATTCCACGGGGTTCTTAATAATAGTTCCCCGTAAGGCAATTGAATAGAAATGTTCACTGCGCAAAAGAAGTGACATAACTGGTTCAATGTCGTAATTATTAGCGATTAGTTCTGTTGCCATTTCTTCAATGATCGTGGCATTAACCTCCGGAGTTAAATCGTAATTGACAAACCACCGGTACAGCTTTCGGCAGATAAAACGGGCAACTTCGTCCTGCTGAAAAATGATGTCGATAAGTGCACTATATTCTCCGGTATCTGCATTATTAATGACGGCATTTCCGAATTTTTCGGATAATTGCTTGGTGCCGGGATCATGGAGGATCGCGTAAAAATTACTGCCGACAAGGTTTCCTGATTGTGACAGGTAATTTTCTACAACCCATCCCGTAAGAATGCGCGCAATCTCTGCAATGTCATCCTCTGTGTAGTTGGTATAATCTCCTTCTCCGATTTGAGGTCCTTTTCCAATGGTGTACAACTCCAGTAACTCCCGTGCATAGTTTTCATTCGGGCTGAACTGGTTGTTGGATGCTCCGTTCAGAAACACCAACATCTGGGGATTAATAGTAATATCCTTGATTAACTGACGGAAATTCCCAAGACAATTATCCCGCAAAAGCTGAATATAATCGTAGGACATTTTGGGTTCATTATCATACGTAACCGCAAAGTGGTTTTGCCAGAACAATGTCATTTTTTCCCGAATGCTCAGATTGGGTTCGAACAGGTTTTGAGAAATCCATCCGAAAAGAGAAGCGAAACGGGTAACAATGGTCGGTTGCTGATCTCCTGCGGGCATATATTCGTTGACCCAGCTTTCCCCGATAGTGGAAATCGCATCGTCGGTGGAAAAGGTGAGAGGAAGTGTATCGGTTACAGGGGTAAGAAGTGTATCAACCGTATTGTTCATTCCGTTTGCCACAGCGTCCAGAATTTGCTGGCGCGTAGGACCAAATAACGTTCTGCGTAATAAGTGAGCCGCTTCTTCCTTTGTCCAGGGTCCGGTGTAAGGAACGAGCGAAAGAACCTCGCCGCCTCCCGTTTCATTTTCCGGAATAGGACGCATAGTAGTTTGCGTGTTCATATTCTTGGGTTTTGAGTTCTAAATATATGAAAACTAATCCATCACCCAAAAAACGAACCGATAATTGCTAAAAATAGTTTTTACCGGAATAATTCGTCCATAACACAACCTTGTGAAGTGGGGATACTGAATCCAAGTAAACGGGCTACCGTAGCCGAAATATCAGTAAGTTCCCGCGGAAAGTCGCTTTTGACATCTTTTTTGAAGTCCGGACCGATGCCCAACAGGAAAATGTGTCGATTACTTTCCGTATTAGCTCCGTGTGAAATAAACCCGTCTTTGTATCCATCGGCATTTCGCCCGTGATCATTTGTAATGATCAAGGTTGTTTTGTCTTTCATTTGCGGATTATTCTGAATCATATCCCATATTTTCATCGCGTACAGATCTGATTCTTTAATGGATTGAATATAACGATCCCAGTTACCGCCATGTGCCCAGGAGTCCGGTGCCAGCAGGTTAATAAGTGTAAGGGTAGGAGAGTAGGTTCCCAAAACGTGATGAACTTGTTTCATCGTTTGGGAATCTTTTGTGTAATCAGCTCCGTTTCCATTTCTTCCGCAATACACATGTGGTGTATACAGGTCTTTCCACTTTTTATGTTTGGTATTACCCAAAATAGATAGCTTCCCTTTGCTGGAGATAATCCAGAGTTTATTTTTATCCACCCCTTTTTCTTTCATGAGATATTGAAACATGGAAGGGTATCTAGGAAGTTGCTTTCCATCGTTAGAAATACGCTGATTCACACCTGTGGTAATAGCCGTGTGTCCGGCATTCGTTGTTGTACGTGGCGCATTTGCACGAAAATTCGTATAAAGCACACCTTGAGGTGCCAGTTGATTACAAATATTGGGAATATTGGAGCAGGTAGTATCACCAAATGTTTCCGAATAACGGGGGCCATCGATAATAAGAATAACCACGTGTTCTGTTTTAAATCCTTTTGAAGGAAGGGTTTGAGCATCAGAGAGTAAGAGGGAGAAAGAGAAAAGAAAAGTGAGAAAAGCTCTCATGTGTGAAAAATTTTTGGATAAAGATACGTAAATATTGAGCTATCTTTAGCACTTAACCTTTTTAGAGACATACCGTGATGAAGATGAATTACTACGAAAAGTTATTGAAAAATGTTTTTGTTCTCCAAACGACCTTTGCAAAAGGGGTTGGATTCTTATTTATTCTGTGTACAAACCTTTTAGTTGTGGCTCAGCAAGAGCCGGTTTTCAGTCTGAATGAAAGCAATCGGGGCTACTTTAACCCGGGAGCTACTGCTATAGCGGATAAGTATTTGATACACACTCAATATCGTAATCAGTGGATAGGGTTTGGGTCCGGGAACCCCCGGACATATTTATTTCAGTACGAGATGGATATAAACCGGATTAATTCCGGGATAGGAGTCGTTGCTATGCGTGATGAAATAGGGTTTAGTATTAATCATAAGATAGGTTTGAATTACAGGTACACTTTTGCGTTGGGAAAAGAAGCAAGCTTGTCTCCCGGATTGGGAGTTCTCTGGTATAAAAGAGGGCTGAGTAAAGAGTTTGTTGTTCCGCAAACGGTAAATGATCCTTATGTACAGTTTGAATCGTCAACGGTAAGTGTCAATTTCGGTTTGTATTTCCAGTGGAGAAAGTTGAACGTTGGGGTAGGAGGTCAACATCTGAACACATTATTCAAGAAGGGGAGAGGCTTTTATACGAACCTGATAGCCGATTATACCTTTGATCTGGGGGATAAATTTAGTTTGATTCCTACGGCTTTTCTACTGACAGATTGGGTAAAAACGTCTGTTTTTGTTGCTGTGAAAGGGATGCACTTTAATCGTTTCTGGTGGCAGGCAGGTTATCGTTTCTCAGGGAGAACACTTAGCGCAGGGGCAGGCGTTCAGGTGTGGAATCGTTTGTTTATTGGAGCAGCTTATGAATATTCGTTGTATGATATGCTGTCTTCTGTCAGACATACCATAGAAGCGACTCTTTCGTTTCGGATTCAAAAACCCGGAAAAGTAAAAAGCCCGCCTGTTTCAGGTGAAACAAACGGACTTTAACAATCAACGTGCTATGATTGATTCTGTTAAAAACAGTATTTATTAGCTTCAATTGCTTTCAGTGCAATTTTCTGTCGTGCTTCTTTGGTATTAAACGGTTCTGTTTTCGTAAAACGCTTCAGTCCCATCAACATCATTCGAAGTTCGTCTCCTTCCGCAAAAGCATTGAGCGCATCTTTTGCCGATTTATTGATTCGATCAGCAGAATCTACGAAGTATGTTTTCACAATGGCGATTTCTTCTTCGCAGGCATCCGCTCCTTCTTTGTCGATCTTTTTCTGAACGCGCAATAGTGCTGACTCAGAAGCGTACGTCCACATAGACATGTCTGCAATGGCCATAAGTACTTCCTGTTCTTTGGCAAGCGTTGTCATTAGCTTTTGAACAGCAGAACCTGCTACCATAAGAATTGTCTTTTTGAAGTTCTCCAGATACAGGTGTTCATTGGCAAGAGGTCCCTCCGGAAGTTCAGGAGTTTCAGGGATCGACATTAATTCTCCGGCTACTTTCATAGCAGGTCCCATAAGGTCTAGTTCACCTTTCATCGCACGTTTCAGGATCATATCTACCGTTAACATACGGTTGATTTCATTCGTTCCTTCGAAGATACGATTGATACGGGAATCGCGATAAGCACGTTCAATATTGGATTCGGCCGAATATCCCATTCCTCCGTGAATCTGAACTCCTTCATCTACAACATAATCCAATGCTTCTGATCCCAGAACTTTTAGTAAAGCGCACTCTGCTGCGAACTCTTCAATTCCTTTCAGGGTTGCTTTTCCTTTTTCCATTCCGTCCGCAATGAGTTGTTCGATTGCGTCGTCAATATTTTGTCCGGCACGGTAGGTTGCAGATTCAGTAACATAACAACGGATTACCTGCTCCGCAATTTTGGAGCGTATAGCCCCGTATTTTGAGATCGGACGTCCGAACTGCTCGCGTTCGTTCGCATAGTTAACAGAAAGAGTTACTGCTTCTTTGGCGCCACCCAAAACTCCGGCTGCTAATTTAATCCGCCCGATGTTTAGAATGTTCAAAGCGATTTTGAATCCGTTTTGACGTTCTGAAAGCATGTTTTCAACCGGTACTTTTACATTGTTAAAAAATACCTGACGGGTAGAGGAACCTTTGATCCCCATTTTCTTCTCTTCCGGATTCAGAGAGATGCCTTCGGAATGCGCATCTACAATAAATGCCGTTAGTTTTTCGTCCTCGTCAATTTTTGCAAAAACAGTAAAGACATCAGCAAACCCCCCATTGGTGATCCACATTTTTTGTCCGTTGATGATGTAGTTTTTTCCATCCTCAGAAAGCACCGCTTTTGTCTTCCCTGAATTGGCATCTGATCCCGATCCCGGTTCAGTAAGACAATAAGAAGCTTTCCATTCTCCTGAAGCTAATTTGGGGATGTATTTTGCTTTTTGTTCTTCTGTACCATAATAGAGAATAGGTAACGTTCCGATACCGGTGTGTGCTCCAAAAGCAACAGAAAAAGAATGTCCTTTTCCTAATGCTTCGGTAGCCAGAAGAGAAGTTTTGAAATCTACCCCCATACCTCCCAAACTTTCAGGAACAGATAGGCCGAGCATTCCCAGTTCTCCTGCTTTGTCCAGTATAGATTGCATCAATCCTTCTTCCATTTTGTCAATAGCATCCAGATTGGGTTCTACCTCTTTTTGAATAAAGTCATCACACATTTGTGCGATCATATTTTGTTCTTCTGTCCATTCTTCCGGTGTGAAAATATCTTCCGGGTTTGTTTTTCTGATGAGGAATTCACCTCCTTTTATAGCTTTCATTTTTATCGGTTTTACTATTGGTCACTCTGTTTATTCATCAGGATTAACGAAGCAATTCAAATACTCCTGCTGCTCCCTGTCCGGTTCCGACACACATGGTTACAACACCATATTTCTGATTGCGTCGACGGAGTTCGTTAAGAATCTGAACCGTTAATTTAGCTCCGGTACATCCCAGCGGGTGCCCCAGTGCAATGGCTCCTCCATTTACATTAACAATATCCGGATTTAACCCGGTTTCACGGATGACAGCCAATGATTGAGAAGCAAATGCTTCATTTAATTCAAACAGGTTGATGTCATTCAATTGCAGTCCGGCAGCCTTAACAGCGGCAGGGATAGCATCTACAGGTCCTATTCCCATAATTCGGGGAGGGACTCCGACAGCCTTGTAAGAAAGTAATTGCGCAACCGGCTCCAGATTTAATTCTTTCACCATGGTTTCGGACATTACCAATACAAATGCAGCTCCATCGGATGTTTGTGATGCGTTACCGGCTGTTACCGTTCCATTGGCCGCAAATACAGGTCTGAGTCTAGATACTGCTTCGAAATTTGTTCCGGCGCGGGGGCCTTCGTCCGTGTCAACAATATAGGATTTTACCTGTCTTTTTTCTTGTTCATCCAGAAAGATATGTTCTACTTCAACCGGGGCGATATCTTGTTTAAATCTCCCTTCAGCAATTGCGTTTAAAGCTTTTTCATGCGATTTAACCGCAAAATGATCCTGCTCTTCGCGGGATACCTTATATTCTTTGGCAACCGCTTCTGCTGTAAGTCCCATTCCCCAATACCAATCCGGGTTTTTCTTACCTACCTTCGGATTCGGAACAATACGCCATCCTCCCATTGCCATAACAGACATGGATTCGGCTCCTCCGGCAATAATACAGTTTGCCATTCCAGCTTCTATTTTAGCCTGAGCAATAGCAATGGTTTCCAAACCGGAAGCGCAATACCGGTTAACTGTCATTCCCGGAACCTTATCCGTATCAAGTGACATTAGTGAGATCATACGTCCGACGTTAAGTCCTTGTTCTGCTTCGGGAGTTGCGTTCCCGACAATTACATCATCCACACGTGTCGGATCGAGTTGAGGTACAGAATCCATCAAATGACGAATTACCGAAGCGGCTATGTCGTCAGGGCGTGTAAATCGGAACCCGCCTTTTCCTGCCTTACCGACAGCTGATCGAAATCCTGTTACTATATATGCTTTTTCCATTTCTTGAAATTCATTTAATTCATTAATAACTTACCTTTACCAGTCAATAGAATCCGGATTAATTTCTGAGAATTTTACCAGATTTCACAAGACTTTCGAGACGCTCCAGTGTTTTACGTTCCTTACAAAGTTCAAGGAATGCTTTTCTTTCGAGGTCTAGCAGGTATTGCGGACTAACTTTGGTCATTTCGGAGAGATCTCCTCCACAAAGTACAAATCCCAGTTTTTCAGAGATTAATGCATCGTGTTCGGAAATATAATTACCACTCAACATAGAGTTGGCTCCCACGTAAACAATTCCCAGTCCTTCACTTCCCAAAACAGTAATGTCGCGTTCTTGTTTTGGAGGCGTGTATCCTTTATTTATGAGTGCTTCACAGGCTTCTTTTGCACGCGCTAATTGATAGTCGCGACTCACTACTACCTCGTCTGTTCCTTCGCGCAGATATCCCAGATCAAAAGCTTCATAGGCTGATGTTGATACCTGAGCCTGTCCGATGGTGAGGAATCGTTGACGCAAACGGTTAATACGGATGTCTCCATCTTTTAACTCCTGACTGAGTCGTTGAGCAAATTCTTTGGATCCACCACCACCGGGGATCAGCCCGACACCAAATTCAACCAGCCCCATATATAGTTCGGCATGAGCAACTACTTTGTCGGCATGCATGGACATTTCACATCCGCCGCCTAATGCCATATTGTGAGGAGCTACTACTACCGGTACTTTTGAGTAACGGATACGCATCATTGTATTTTGGAAAGAACGAACTGCAAAATCAAGTTCATCATAATCCTGCTCTACTGCCATCATAAAGATCATTCCAACATTCGCTCCGGCAGAAAAGTTTTGCCCTGTATTGGAGATTACCAGACCTTTGTATTCATTTTCAGCAAGGTCAATGGCTTTATTGATACCTTCAATGACACCTCCGCCAATCGTATTCATTTTGGTGTGGAATTCCAGGTTCAGGATTCCGTTTCCGAGATGTACGATTGTAGAATCAGCATTCTTCCAAACCGTATTTTCTTCGCGAAGTACATCCAGAAGAACCATGTCCTCTGTTCCCGGAATGATAGCATAATCACCGGAGTTAACATCATAGTAATACCGTTTCCCTTTTTCAGTTTTGTAAAAGGAGGTAATGCCTTTGGCTTGCATATCTTTCACCCATTGGGCAACCTCTTTAGAAGCGTCGCCAATCAGTTTAAGACCTTGTTCCAGACCAACTGTATCCCAAAGTTCAAATGGCCCCAGCTCCCATCCGAATCCTGCTCGCATAGCATCATCTATCTTGTACAGATCGTCTGAAATTTCAGGAATCCGGTTGGAAACATAGGCAAATAATCCTGCCGATGTTTTTCTGTAAAATTCACCGGCTTTATCCATTCCCATGAACAACATTTTAATACGTTGTTTCAGGTCGTCAATGGGTTTTGCCATTTCGAGGGTCGGGAATTTTACTTTCTCCTGCGCTTTGTATTCAAGAGTATTCAGATCCAGACTAAGAATTTCTGATTTTCCGTTTTCCCCTTTTACCTTTTTATAAAAGCCCTGTTTCGTTTTCGAACCAAGCCATTTGTTTTCTACCATCTTAGTGATGTATTCCGGCAATTGGAAAGCGTCATTCGCTTCGTCATCAGGACAATTTTCACGAACTCCGTTTGCAACGAGTACCAGGGTATCCAATCCGACTACATCACAAGTACGGAATGTTGCTGATTTAGGTCGTCCCAAAACAGGTCCTGTAAGTTTATCGACAGCTTCGACAGAAAGTCCCATTTCCTGAACAGTATGAAAGAGAGACATAATTGAATAGACTCCGATTCGATTGGCAATAAATGCGGGAGTATCTTTACAGAGAACCGTCTTTTTACCGAGAAATCGACGTCCGTAATCCATCATGAAATCAATTGCCTCCTGAGTAGTATGTGGGGTTGGAATAATTTCTAAAAGTTGTAAATAACGGGGTGGGTTGAAAAAGTGTGTTCCGAAGAAATTGGCTTTGAAGTCGTCGGATCTTCCTTCTGTCATCAAATGTATCGGAATTCCGGATGTATTGGATGTGATCAAAGTACCTGGTTTTCTGTATTTTTCAACCTGTTCGAATACACTCTTTTTAATATCCAGTCTTTCAATAACCACTTCAATTGTCCAGTCGCAATCCGCTATTTTGGACATATCGTCATCAAAGTTTCCGGTCGTAATACGCGAAGCAAAAGACTTTCTGTAGATCGGAGAAGGATTGGATGTTAATGCAAATTTCAGCGAATCATTTACAATCCTGTTTCTGACGATTTTGTCTTCCAGTGTTAATCCACTTTTAGCTTCTTTTTCATTCAATTCGCGGGGAACAATATCAAGCAACAGTACTTCACAACCGATGTTGGCAAAATGGCACGCTATCCGTGATCCCATAACACCGGAACCGAGTACGGCTACTTTATTGATTTTTCTACTCATAATATATACTGTTTTTACTTTTATTCCTACTGTGCTGTTAAGTTAACATTTTTTCACTTGTTGATAGTAATCAAAACGTTAAATGTAATGTACCTGAAATGTGGTTCGGCTAATATAGTAAAAAATACTATGTATGCATAGTTAAATAAAGAATTTAACAATTGCAAATTCTATTCACTTTTTTTTCTACTTTTGTAGATACACAACAACAGAATTATGGCCACAACTATTTCAATTTACATTGTTGAAGATCATCAGCTTATTGTAGATGCATGGGTGAGTTTGTTAAAACAGATTGATGATTTTGAAGTGGTGGGGAATTCGGATAATTCAGATGAAGCAATAGAGGGTATTTTGAGTCTGCGACCTGATATTGTACTGATGGATATTAATATTAAAGGGGGATCGGGAATTGATGTGGCTGCAATTGTGAATGATAAGCTTCCTAAAACAAGGGTTATTGGTTTGTCTATCCATGATGATATGGCGTTTGTTAAACGTTTCTTTCAGAACGGGGCAAGAGGTTATCTTTCAAAGAACACAACAAAAGAGGAATTGGAAGCCGCAATTCGCTCAGTGTATGATGGAGACACGTACGTTTGTAAAGAGATTAAGGATAAACAGTTTTTCAATAACCTTTCGGGCGGGGATGACAGTAGCCAGAAAGAATTAACTGCCAAGGAAATTGAAATTACTACCTTGATTGCGCAGGGATTGACTTCACGTCAGATCGCAGATAAGTTATTTGTTTCCCGTCGTACGGTAGATGCTCACCGGCATAATATCCTGAAGAAACTTAACCTGGCAAACGCAGCGTTATTGAGTGCCTACGCAAAAGATAAAGGCTATATCTAGTCTGTTCCATCGTTTTCTTTCCAATTATTGATAGGGTAGAGTTATCTGCAAGATCTATCCGTTTGTTTTCTATTCGTATTTCAGAGTGTTTTTTACGTACAATTACCTAGTCGTACGCATAAATGCTTAGAGGGAAAAACCGAAGTACGTAGAGGGTGGTAGACAGCCTCTTGTATTTTGATTTTGAGGGTGTTTAAATCTTTTGAGAATCAGTGGTATCGCTATTCCTTTGAAGAAAAAAGGAAGATATTATGAAAACAACACACTACTTAATCACGATAATTTCCCTGATCATTCAGGTTACTCTTTTTGGTCAATCTCAGCAAAATAAAGTAATGACTCGTTTGTCAGATAGAATGCTGGAGACTGTTAAAAATGATAACGGGAAAATATGGTTTGAACAGCATGAAGTTAATCAACTGTTCAACCAGTTATCAGTAACGTCTGTACAACAGGCATTTCCTGCTTCTAAAAAAGAAGAACTTCAGTCTGTAGTTGAAATTTCATGCGCTTGTGATGTGAATACCCTTTTAGCTGAAGTTGCAAAACGCAAAGATTATTTTGAGCAGCCGGAATTGGTTCCTGTGATTACTCCTTTACACGAGACCAATGATTATACTGCTACTTTTGCTACAGACTATGCTCTGGATTTAATTAATGCAAAAGAAGCATGGGATGTTACGACAGGAAACCGAAGAATCAAAATAGCTGTTACTGACTCAAACTTCGACCTTAATCACGAGGAGTTGGCAGGTAAGTATTCCTATATTCAACCCGGAATGTATAACCCGAACTATGATCATGGTACTGCAGTGGCAATTACAGCTGCAGGTAACACAAATAACGGTATTGGAAAAAGTTCCATAGGTTATGATTGTGATCTTTTGCTTTACGGGATGAGTTATAATAGTATTCTTGAAGCTTCTTATGCAGGTGCTCATGTGATTAATGTAAGCTGGGCTGGTGGATGTGTATATAGTTCATACTATCAGGATATGATTAATGAAGTACTTGAAAATGGAAGTGTTATTGTTGCAGCAGCAGGTAACGGAGGTACATGTGGAGATCCGTCCAGCCTTGTTTATCCGGCTGCTTATGATGGAGTGATTTCAGTGTCGAGTATCGGACCAAATGATAATCACGAGCGTTATATTGGTGATGCTTCTTCAACACATCAGCACAATGCAACTGTGGATCTTGTTGCTCCCGGGTATGATATGGCATTATCAATTGCAAACAATGTGTACACAACCGGAAACGGGACTTCCTTTGCCTCTCCGATTGTAAGTGGAACAGTTGGATTGATGAAAGAAGTAAATGAAGCGTTGAACCATTGTGAAGTAGAGTATATTTTGAAATCTACTGCTGTTAGCGTGGATAGTCTTAATCCGGGATATGAGGGACTTTTAGGAGCTGGACGTCTTGATGCTGCCAGTGCAGTTGAAACGGCAGCAGCTTTTGATCCTACCTGGATTTCACATACCATTAATCACCACTACCTTGATCCAAACGGAGCTATCTTTGTAAATGTAGAGTCTGAATTGCCTGTTACATCATTTGATTACACCTTTGATTCGTATAGCTCTGCAAATGGAGAGCAGGTACGTATTTATACAGTGGATGTGATCTATGAGACAGGATGTGTATTTACTACGAAGCATCTTATCAGCGAAAGTGAGTTTTTAGATACAGATTCACTTTTGGCTTTACCAGTAACTTTAACAGCTTTTGATGCAGAGGCTCAGAAAGAAGATATTCTGGTATACTGGGAAACAGAATCGGAGAATAATAGCGCATACTACGATATTGAAAAATCAATTGATGGAAAAGAATGGGAAATAATCGGTTATCGTGAAGCGGCAGGAGCTTCTCATGCGGCAAATTCTTACGAATTAACAGATTTTAATCCTAATTCAGGAATCCAATATTACCGATTGATTCAGGTGGATAATAATGGGGAGCGAAACGTTGGAGGAGTTGTTTCTGTAGATTATGGCTCTATTTCTTCCGATAAAGATGCTTACGTATACCCAAATCCTTCGAACGGGGAGGGGACACTTGTTCTTGCTGAAGGAGCAAAATCAGTTCAGGTATACAGTGCAGCAGGAGTGTTGGAGCAAAGTTTTGATGTTGCAGAAGGAGCTCAACAGCAGATTTACTCTGAGAAGTCAGGAATGAAAGTGATCCGTGTTCTTTTCGATACTGAAGAGGTGAAAACAATTAAATGGGTAGTAGATTAAGCTACTACCTTTGATCAGGATGTAATAATAGGTTGTTGTCAAATGTTTCACAAAAGTGTAAAACAAAATAATGCGGCTTACTTAGGTTTTCAAGAATAATACATTTGCACGGATTTGTCACTCTGTAATTGAATTGTTTTTTAGTAAATTAGCCTAATCAATTGTAGCCATATACATGACAAATATTGTAAATGCACTGGTAGTCGAAGACTACAAACTAATAGCTGACGCCTGGGGAAAACTACTGAGGGATACGAATATTTTCAATAATGTTAAGGTTTTGTATTCAGCAGATAATCTCACAGAATATATAGAGGATCTCAAGCCTGAGTTAATTTTTATGGATATCAACCTGCCTGGTTCACAAAATGGAATAGAAATAACCAAAACGATTACTGAAAGTTATCCCTGGATTAAAATAATGATATTGTCAATTCATAATGAGCCAGTTATGGTTCGGAGGGCAATTGAAAACGGAGCCAGAGGATATATCACAAAAAACGCTCCCATGAAAGAAATGCAACTGGGCGTAGAAAAGGTAATGAACGGGGAAAAATACCTTTGTGAAGAGATCAGGCACTATTTTGATTAATACGCTACTAACTGTTTTTTAATCGAATGGCTACTGATTAGTTGGCTAATAATTACTATAATTGCATAGGTAGTAAACGACTTACACTATTTACGAATGTCTGAAGATTTTGGTTCATACTCAAAGCAGTTTATAACGGATACCCCAATGGATCCGGACAGCGAGTATTACCGCTTTTATAAAACGCGTTTGTATAAGTATCCATTGGAAGGAATCTATATTTACAGTTTTGAAAAGGGTAGAATGCTGTACGCTGATGGCTGGGAAGGTGTTGTGGGGATTCCTGATACAGAAATCTCTATGATGCATATTGTAAATATGACTTCTCCTGATTATGCTCCTTTTGTGCATGATATTAATGATAAAGCGCTCCAGTTTCTGCATAAAAGAAAGGAAAGACTAAAAGAATACAGCTTCACAATTGAAACGAAAGTGATGAATAAAAACGGGCAGGAAATACCTGTTGTGGCACGTGTCGCTGTTCATGATACTTTTGAGGATGGAAGTTTACGATGCATTATCGGACGTTTTCAGGTCGATTACGGACTTCGGTTTGGTAAGGTGATGCGTTTTGCTGCATACGGACCTGAGAAGGATGAATTTGAAAGAAATCTGAATAAAAGTCTGTTTTATCCTTTTCGGATTTCTGATGCTGAGTTGGATATGATCCGTTTTCTTTCCCAAGGAAATACGTATAAAGAAATCAGCGATGAAATGAATGTTTCTATTTCACAATTAGAAAAAAATATAGATGCACTTTTGGAACGCTTTAAGGTTTCCAATACAACAAGTCTGATCTCCTTTGCTTACGATAACAGGTTACTTCCCTGATTGAAAAGAATTAAGATCGATAGTTGTGATCTTGTCTTTCGGTATCCCGATTCGAATCAACATCTCTTTCCAGTCCCGAATGCCATCATCATCTGAACAGCTTCCGACTACCCAGGCAACAGAGGTATTGCCTAGAATTTGTTTGATTGTATCTCCATTCCCTGAATTGTTGATAAACGATTCTATATCTGTTGCTTTATACTTGTTAGCTTCTTCCGGAGTTCCGGGGTTGATGTCATCAATCAATAGGAATTCACTTTCCTGCCAGGTCCAAAGACTTTTGTTGCCTCGTGATAATTCCTCTTGTGAATCGGAAAGTACACCAACCCATTTACTAAGGGTTGTGTAGGTTGTTTTATTGTGGCGAATGGCTAATTCATTGGCCATTCCTACGGTTATCGTTGTTTTACCTGATTTTTTGGCGCCTGAAACGATGAAATGATGCGCTTTACGGGTGCGTTGTTGCAAATAGTGTCGGATAAAGTCGGCATCGTTCGGTTTTAGATGTCCATTCCACTGACTTAACCGAAAAGCATAGGGGAAAAATGCATTTTGTTGGTACAATTTTGTGAGAAACCAGTACCTCCCGAAAAAAAAGAGAGGAAGTAAACCGGCTAGAAAGAAATACAACCCGTTTTTGTCTGTACTGGCAATAAAGTAAAAAGTTAAAGAACCCGTCCAAAAAAAGCAAAGGTCCGTGAATGTATCAAATGTAAGGTTTTTCCACTGCGGTTTGAACGTGCCATTTCCTTTATACTCTTTCTTATACAATGGGGAGGAGGCATTATAAATTTCAAAAGCTAACCAGAAGCAGGCAACGGAAAATAATGCTGTTTTTAATTCAACTCCGAGTATATAAGCAATTGAAATAGGTACGAAACCAAGAGCGAAATGTCCAAGTTGATTGGCAAACCAACCATAAGTAAGCGTAATTCCTCTCTGAGAATCTTTACCAATTAAATCAGCGTGTAAGGTTTTCCAGATCTGACGTCCAGTTATTTTTCCCATAGTAAAGGTTTGTTAGTCCGTAAGGACAATATTAAGAAAAACCTTTAATACAAAACAATTCGTTTCGGAAAAAGAACAGCTTTAACTTAAATGATTTCTATTCCTACCGGGCAGTGATCTGACCCCATGATTTCATTTAATATAAAAGCATCTTTCAAACGTGGAAGAAAGGATTCACTGACCAGAAAATAATCGATTCTCCAGCCCACGTTTCTTTGACGTGCACCACCTCGATAGCTCCACCATGTATATTTTACTGTGTCGCCATGTATGTGCCGGAATGTATCAACCAGTCCGTTGGAGGTAAATGCATCCATACCGTCAATTTCTTCTTGCATAAAGCCGGCAGCCTTATTATAATTCTCTTTCGGACGGGCCAGATCAATTGCTTTGTGAGCAACATTAAAATCTCCACACACGACAACCGGCTTTGTCTTTTCAAGACTTTTCAGATAATCAAGAAAAGCCATGTCCCAGGTGGTGCGATACTGTAATCGAAGTAACTCGGAACCTGAATTCGGAACATAGACTGTTGTCAGAAAGAAGTCATCAAATTCTAAGGTTAGTACGCGGCCTTCTTTGTCATGTTCGTCAATGCCAATATCCGTATGTACAGCCAGTGGTTGTGTCTTTGTAAGGATAGCCGTTCCGGAATATCCTTTTCGTTCGGCAGAATTCGAGTACAGGTGAAAGTCGCTAAACTGTTTAAGTGCTTCAGCTACCTGATCATCCTGTGCTTTGGTTTCCTGAAAGCAGATAATGTCCGGGTTCATATCTTGCAGGGATTTGTCAAAGTCCTTGTTCATAATGGCTCTTATGCCATTGACATTGAAAGAGATGATACGCATTTATAAGTAGTTTTTATCCGTTAAATAGTTCTTTACATAATCTTCGACTCCCGCTTCCAGGGAAATAAATGCTTGTGTATATCCTGCATTGATGAGTTTAGACATATCTGCTTCCGTAAAATACTGGTATTTATCGCGGATGTCTTCCGGAGTATCGATGAAAGAGATCTGCTCTTCTTTGCCCATGGCTTTGAATGTTGCTTTTACAAGATCAAGGAAAGTTCTGGCTTCTCCTGTCCCCAAATTGTATAATCCGCTTTCAGGTTGCTCTTTCATGAGAAATGCACAAACATCAACTACGTCTTTTACGTAGATAAAATCCCGGAGCTGTTCTCCATCTTTGTATTCGGGATTGTGAGAACGGAACAATTTCATGCCGCCCGTTGCTGAGATTTGGTTAAATGCGTGAAAAATAACAGAGGCCATTCTGCCTTTATGATATTCGTTGGGACCATATACGTTAAAGAATTTAAGTCCGGCCCAAAATGGCGGTGTCTCAGTTTGTTGGAGTGCCCAGATATCAAAGTCGTTTTTTGAGTCTCCGTATGGATTCAGCGGTTTCAATTTTGGGGTTAGTGCATGATCGTCCTTGTAACCTAGTTCACCCAATCCGTAGGTCGCTCCTGAACTGGCATATACCAGAGGGATTTGAAACTTCACACAGGCATTCCAAACCATTTTACTGTAGTTAAGATTCAGTTCGTCAAAAATGGATTTGTCGAATTCCGTAGTATCTGTTCTTGCACCGAGGTGGAAAATAAACTTGACTTCATTACCATACTCGCTGATCCACTTTTCGAAATCATTTCGGGGAACTTTAGCTACGATCGTTTTTCCGACCAGATTGTTCTCTTTCTCCTTTTTTGAAAAATCATCAACGACAACAATATCTCCATATCCGAGAGCATTCAGTTTTCCTACTAACGCACTTGCTATAAATCCAGCTGAACCGGTAACTACAATCATCTTAACTTCTTTTCTTTTGCCTCAAAGATACAACTGACATTTCAAAATCGGAAGTCTAAACCGATAATAGAGAACTAGTAATTCGGGATTTTGAATTGGTAGGTAGGTGGAAAAGATGGTTTTACGCCATGTTGTCCGAACTTTATGTTAAATTTGCGCTATTGCCACCAGCAAAATAAGCAATGGAAAAGAAAATTATTGATGCAGATCATCGATCTGTTATTCCTGATTTTAAAGAATTATACCGATACAAAGATTTATTTCTTACTCTTTCCTGGAGAGATTTTCGGGTAAGATATGCGCAAACGACAATAGGTCTTTTGTGGGCGATATTACAGCCGGTAGCGACATTGTTTATTTTGTCATTGGTATTTGGGCGATTTGTAGGTGTTGAAACTGAAGTGCCGCATTTATTGTTTACTGTCGCAGGAATGAGTATCTGGAGTTATTTTTCGTATGTGATGACGAATGCAGGAAACTCAATTATCATGAATCAGGGGATGGTGAAAAAGATCTATTTTCCCCGTTTGATCATTCCTTTGTCAAAAGCAGTTGTAGGTTTCATTGATTTTGCTGTTGCTCTGGTAATCATGATATTTTTGATGGTGTATTATGGCGTAGCTCCCAGTTCGAATGTGTGGATGGCTCCTGTTTTTGTTCTTATCGGCGTTATTGCTGCTTTGGCTGTAGGAATATGGTTGAGTGCTTTGAGCGTTCGGTACAGGGATTTTCAGCACGTTGTTCCCTTTATGGTGCAGATAGGAATGTATGTTACTCCTATTGCATATCCTGCTGAGTTTGCGACACGTCATTTACCGCAATGGGCGAGCGCTTTGTACTATTTGAATCCGATAGCAGGTGTTGTGCAGGGATTTCGTTGGTCACTATTCGGAGGAACTCCTCCCGGTAACCTGATGTATGTGTCTATTGGAATGGTACTGATTCTATTCGTTTCATCTCTCTTTTATTTCAAGAAAGTGGAAGATGAAATGGCAGATTATGTATAGAATACAACAAGAGTAAGTTACAGTAAATCAGATTGTGTCTTTTGTTTTTTCAATCATTCCTGCGAGAAATTCTCTTGCGCGGAACAATTGAGCTTTAACAGTACCTAGAGGTAGATCCAGTTCGTCAGCGATTTCTTCATAGGAGAGCTCCTCAAAATAACGCTTTTCGACCAGAACTCTGTAGCGGGGTTTTAGCTTTTCAACCAAAAGCCGCATCATTTTTATTTTTTGTTTCTTAATTGCTTCTTCCTCCGGATCAAGGTCATCAGTGCGGATCTGCATACCTGAATACTCTCCGTCTTCCCCCTCAAAGGTTGTGTCCATTGAGGTCATTTGCAGTCGTTTTTTCCGGATAAAGTCGATACAATTGTTTGACGCAATTTTAAAAAGCCATGTACTGAAAGCAAAATCGGGGGAGTACTGGTTGATGCGATGGAATGCTTTTCCGAAGGCTTCTATTGTCAGATCTTCGGCATCATCTGTGTTGCGAACCATTTTGTTTACCATAAAATAAATGGAGTCGCGATATTTCTCCATAAGTTCAGCAAAAGCCATTTGGTCTCCCTGTTGAGCCAGATATACAAGCTCTAAGTCTTTTTTTCCTTTTTCAGTCAAATGATTGCCTACTTCCATTGTTGTTCATTCTTATCGCCTGAGTAGTAGATAATGGGGAGTAATACAGCATACATAATTTCCAGTAAGGGGAGAGCTAATGCCATGCGCTTTTCTCCCAGTTTACCGAAATTGATGCCCTGAAAGATCCATTTCAAAATAATAACCCCTCCAAAAATCATTGAACTCCAAAGCCAATACTCTTTATTAAAAACCAAAGAAACAAAAGTTACGAGCATAACTAACAGCGTGAATGGATATATTCCTAACAACAGTTTATGGAAAACTTTGTAAGAAGACGAAGTCGTGTAGTGACGTTGCTTTTGTTCGAACCACTTTTTCCAGGAAGCTTTTCCTTCAGAATAGCAGTACGAATCCGGATGAAACTGTATGGTGTAATTCCGTTTTTTGGCTACATCTTTTACAAAGAGATCATCGTCTCCGGACTGAATGGCATAATGTTTTTTGAACCCTTGTACACTATCAAATAACTGGCGGGTGTAGGCCATATTACGTCCTACCCCCATGTAGGGGAAGCCGGATGCGGCAAAAGCAAAGTAGTTGGTTGCAATAAAGGTCGTGTCGAAGCGGATAATAAAGTTTAGAAAACCTTTTGCTTTTGAATAGGGACCATAGCCCAAAATTAATTGGTGACGATTACCGAATTTACCCGCCATTAGGCGTAGCCAGTTATCTGATGCAGGAATACAATCAGCGTCAGTAAATAGAAAATGGTCATATTTGGCTCCTTTAATCCCGACTGTGAGGGGAAGTTTTTTTCCGTTTCGCAGATGATGATTCCGTTCGATATCAATTATCTTTAGATTCGGATATTGCTTTTGGTAAGCTTGTAGAATGTGTTTTGAATCATCGACAGACTGATGATTTACAACAACGACTTCAAACTCCGGGTATTTTTGATTCAGTACAGCAGGAAGATTTTTATATAGGTTGTCTTCCTCATTACGTGCAGCTATTATGATGGAAACGCCGGGAAGAGATTCTGGAATTTTATTGTTTTTTTTCGATGAATGAAATGTAAATCTACTGAAAATTAGTAGTGTGAATAAAAGTTGTATGAGAGCGGATACACCAAAAACCAGAAAAACGATTCCAGTAGGAGTCCAGTCAATTTCCGGAAAAGAAAAATCCATAATTGTTGCTAGTTTACTGCAAAGATGTTACACTTACCGGAATACAGTTATCTTTGTCACACGTTTTTTTCAACATATTTATGCACTTTTCACTTTTAGCAACAGATAAAGCATCAAAAGCACGAGCCGGGGAAATTCACACGGATCACGGAGTTATTGAAACTCCGATATTTATGCCGGTCGGTACGGCCGGTACGGTAAAGGGAGTTCACCAACATGAGTTAAACGAAGACATCCGCGCTGAAATTATTCTCGGGAATACGTATCACCTGTTTTTACGTCCGGGATTAGAAGTTATTGAAGCCGCAGGAGGATTACACAAGTTTAACGGATGGAATAAACCTATGCTGACCGATAGCGGGGGATATCAGGTGTATTCTTTGGCAGGATCAAGGAAGATAACAGAAGAGGGAGTAAAATTTCAGTCACATATTGACGGGAGTTATCATTTCTTTACTCCGGAGCGGGCTATTGATATTCAGCGAACAATCGGAGCGGATATTATTATGGCGTTTGATGAGTGTACACCGTATCCTTGTGATTATAAGTATGCAAAACGTTCTATGCATATGACGCATCGCTGGTTGAAACGTTGTGTGGATCAGATGAATGCGACCGAACCCAAGTATGGGTACGATCAGGTTCTTTTCCCTATTGTGCAGGGAAGTGTCTACAAAGATCTTCGTACTCTCTCTGCAGAAGCAATCAGTTCATTTGATGCCTTTGGTAATGCAATTGGAGGACTTTCTGTAGGAGAACCGGATGAGGATTTGTACGAAATGACTGATCTTGTTTGTACAATTCTTCCAAAAGAAAAACCCCGTTATCTGATGGGAGTGGGAACTCCGGTGAATTTGCTTGAATGTATTGCGCTGGGCGTGGATATGTTTGATTGTGTAATGCCTTCCAGAAATGCCCGACATGGAATGTTGTTCACCCGCAACGGAATTATCAATATCAAGAATAAAAAGTGGTACAAAGACTTTTCTCCATTGGATGAATCAGGCACTTCGTACGTGGATCATGCTTATACGAAAGCCTATTTGCGCCATTTGATTATTTCGAAAGAAAATCTGGGGATTCAAATTGCAACCATACACAATCTGGCTTTTTATCTGACGTTGATGAAAGAAGCTCGTCAACATATTCTGGCAGGCGACTTTAACGATTGGAAAAATGCAATGGTTCCAAAACTGCAAAACAGGCTGTAAAGTATGCTGAAGATAATTGACAGGTACATTATCCGAAAGTTTTTAACCACTTTCTTTTTTATGATGGGAGTGATTATGTTGCTTGCCGTAATTTTTGACTTGTCAGAACGTTTACAGGAATTTATTGAGAACAAGGCTCCTTTTAAAGCCATTGTGTTTGATTACTATGTAAACTTTATCTTCTTTTATGGAAATATGTTTTCAGCACTGATCATTTTTATCTCTGTGATCTGGTTTACGGCAAAAATGGCTCAGAATACGGAGATTATCCCGATGCTGAATAGCGGAAGACCGTTTCACAGATTTCTTCGGCCCTATATGATTGGAGCAACATTGCTTACATTGATGTCTCTGGCAATGAATCATTTTATTCTCCCTTCTGCCAATGCAAAGCGATTAGGATTTGAAGAAGAATTTTATCGATTCAGTTTGTCGGTGTCCAATTATCATGCAGACTTTCCCAATGGTGAGTCCGTGTATTTCAAGAATTACAAGTCGGATCAGGGATACATCCAGGATTTCTACATGGAAAAATGGAGCGAAGATAACAAGCTGGAATATTTTCTGAGCGCCAAAAGACTGCGTCCTACTGGGGATAAAACCTGGACACTGGAAGATTACTTTGTGCGGAAAGTTGGTGAAACGGGAGATGATATAGTTCATGGAGATAAAATGGATACCACATTTGCTTTTGGTATTGATGAGTTTGCCAGGAGAGATAATATTGTGGAAACCATGGATTATGAGGAGTTGAACAATTTTATAGAAAGAGAAAAGCAGAAAGGAAATGAAAATGTTCCTGCTTTTGAATTGGTTAAACACCAGCGAACATCCTATCCTTTTGCATCGTATGTATTGACGCTGATAGGAGTGGCAGTATCCAGCAGGAAGTCGAGAGGAGGAATAGGGGTACATATTGCAACAGGTTTGGCATTTGTGTTTATTTACATTTTTGCTATGCAGGTAACCTCTGTTGCAGCAATAAATATTGGTTTTCCTACTTTGCTGGCATCCTGGATACCGAATCTTGTTTTTGGTGTAATTGGATTGGTTTTATACCGCCTGGCACCGAAATAGAGGATAAACTTCGACCTCTACCTGAAAAAGTTTATTTCAGTCCTTTCGAACAATTGATTAGTTTTGTTTAAAATAATAGTTTTATGCGAGTAAAGGCTCATTTTTTTCTTGTGAACGAGGACTTCTCTCCGGAGTTTGCAGATGCTAACTATGATGGGGAAGAGTCCGAAAATAACCTTCGGTATTATTGGGAAGACGCATTGGAAATTAAGGGCGAATGCTCAGAAATAGAAGAACTGAAGCAGTCTGAATATGTTCTTCAGGGAATGAAGGGAGAAGGAGAACGTTTTTCGTTTTCCATTCCTAACATGCGTCAATTACTTGTAAAATGCGAAGATGGGTCGGTTACGCCTCTGGCCTTTTCGGAGAATATCTTTCATGAGTTTACAGTAGATGAGGAAGAAGGAATGCATATAATCCGGGTATACTTTAAGGATTATGAAGTCTTTTCTAATCCTATTCCCGGAATTTATATAACGGCAGCTGATTTTCCTGAAGAATTGGCCCGCTAACAAATGATTCTCACTGCCCGAAATATTACCAGAAAGTACGCTGATAAATCGGTGCTTGATGGAGTAACGCTTGAGCTACACGAGGGAGAATCATTAGTTATTGTGGGAAGAAGCGGCGGGGGAAAGTCAACTCTCTTAAAAATCCTGTCAGGATTGGAGGATGCGGATAACGGAGACGTTTTTTTTCGCGGTAAGCGCGTGGTGGGACCTTCTCTTCGTTTGGTTGCCGGACATCCGGAAATAAAACTCGTTAATCAGGATTTTGCATTAGATAAATACCACACGGTAGAAGAAAATATTCGCTTGAAAGTACTCCATTATCAGGCGGAAGACCGGGATGAGATAGTAGAAGAGTTAGTCACTGTAATGGGACTGGAATCATTGCGTAAGAAACAGGCTTATTTACTTTCCGGCGGCGAACAGCAACGTTTGGCACTGGCAAGGGCGTTGGCGAATGAACCGGATATATTGTTGCTTGATGAACCTTTCGTTCATCTCGATCCACTTACGAGAAGGCGTGTGGAATTGTATATTCATGAAATGCGTTCTAAATGGAATACTACAATTGTACTGGTTACGCATGATGGAAAAGAGGCAATGGCCTGGGGAGATCGAATTGCTTATATGGAGGATGGAGTGATAAAACGTGTTGATTCAGCCGTAAATTTTTATATTCATCCTACAAATAGTAAAGAAGCGCAATTTTTTGGGGAAATTAATGTGCTACATTCCAACGGTAAAGAACGTTTGTTCAGACCGGATGCCTACAGTATAGTGGATCATGGAATCGAAGTGGAAGTACTGAAAACAGCATTTCAGGGAGGATATTTTTCACATCTGGTCAGAACTGTTAGCGAAGAAGAGTTGGTCTTGTATGCCGGTTCTCCGCTACCTCAAAAATTAATGATAGAACCGGATTATGCCAAAGAATAAAATTACGATACAACAGGTTTGGAGACTTTTTAAGACAAGCTTTTACGAGTTTTTTCAGGAGAAAAGCTTTATTCATGGAGCTTCTCTTGCCTATTACACAATCGTTGCACTTGTTCCTTTGTTGTATTTACTCTTTATTTCTATAGGAGAAATACTGGGGCAGGATCAGTTGATTTCAATTGTTGCAGCGATAGCAAAAGAACAGATAGGGATTGAAGATGTCAGTTGGTTGGTGGATGCATTAAAACTGGTGGATCTGGGAGCCGGAAATTTTGTGTTACAGGTTGTGGGGATTGTGGTGTTGGCGTTTTCTGCTTCTGCAATTTTCAGTTCGTTACGAACCAGTTTAAATGATTTCTTTGATATAGAGGTTGTGCAGATGAAACGAGCTATTTTTCATAATATTCTTGCACGTTTAGTCGCCTTTTTAATGTTGACACTGGTGGCTGTTGTTGTGGTAGTATTTTATTTTCTGGAAACAGCATTTGTGTCGTTTGGAGCCGAACTGTTTGAAGGGCAGTTTAATGGTTGGTTAACTTTCGGGATAGAACATATTACTTCATTACTAAGTAATACAGTTATTTTTTTGTTTGTTTTTAAATACCTGCATGATGGTGTTGTGGAATGGGGAATTGCTATCCGGGGAAGCATTTTTACAGCTGTTTTATTATACATCGGGCAACTGTTGATTAAATACTACCTGACGAATTATTTCTTTGCTGCGGGAGGAGGAGTTGTGGGAACCATACTCGTAATTCTGGCCTGGATGTTTTATTCGTCCCAGATTATTTTTCTCGGAGCAAAAATAACAATGGTCTATGCACGAACGATTGGAAGACCCATTAAACCCCGAAGTTATGTCAAGCCACCATCATTGATCTGATGATTACTTTCAGCTAATTATTTACAGTCAGAACCGGAATCATAAAAGTACGTAATGTAAATTTTGTCTTTATACCAATTCGCACGTGTGGCATAGACCTGATCCAGATAGGTAAATGTAAGGTGATAAACAGGTTTTTCAGGATTTTCGGGATTACTCTTGTCATAATCTACTTTTCCGCTTTTCTGTAAGGCTTCCAGTGTTTGTTTTTCGGATATCCCCAGGTATTTTGCCTGACATTTAGCTACGTCTTCGAAGGCTACCAAAGCAGTGTCCAACGGAAAGTGTTCCATGTTTGCGGTTCCGGAAAAAATCCCATCCGTAATGACCGTATTGTTTTTCAGAGGTGTACATAAACTGATAAAACCGTCTTTTCTAAGTTCGAACTGAGCCTGAATTTCACTTCCGTTTCTGTCCTCTCCTTTCAGAAAGTAGAGTTTGGGTTCACCGTCTTTTTTACTCAGACCAAACTTAACATCACCTTTGTTGAGTAAAAGAAAGTAATCTTCTTTTTGCTCCGGAGTAAGTTCTTCGGATTGGCTGAAAACAACTACGTTGTCCAGAATGGCATTTTTTACACGATTTTCGGGGAGCCAGGAACACCCTCTGTTTTGAAAGAAAACAAACGTAAGCATAAGTCCGATTAGTAACCCGATGCCGTAATATTGAAAGCGTTTTATGATTTTCATTGTTCAATCTTATTTAACAAGTATATAGGTCAGCCAACTGGCAAAATACGCCAGAGCTGTAAAAGAAACCAACTGAATTGAAGGCCATTTCCAACCGCCTGTTTCCTGTTTTACAATAGCAACTGTACTTAAACATTGAAGAGCAAAAACATAGAAAATCAAGAGCGAAAAAGCCGTTGCATAACTGAATTTAATGGATTTTAATCCCCCTTCACTTTCGGGATCGTCCTCTACTGAGTAGATCGTTGCCATAGTTCCGACAAAGACTTCTCGTGCAGCAAAGCTGGCAACAAGCGCAATCCCTATTTTCCAGTCAAAGCCAAGCGGACGGATAACAGGTTCTATGCCTTTCCCGATGTGTCCCAGATAGGAGTGTTCCAGTTTTTCACTACTCTCCAGATAGGAGAGTTCGTCTTCACTCAGATTGCTTTCCAAAGCCATCTGTTCGTATTTTTGTTCAATACGATCCATTTCCTTCTGAGGTCCGAAATACCCCAATGTCCATAATACAAGCGAAGCAATGAGAATAATCTTTCCGGCTTCGGTAACAAACGTTTTTCCTTTGTTAATCATCGAACTCAGGATGTTCTTGGAATTCGGGAAACGATACCTGGGGAGTTCGAGAATAAACGAAGAACCGGATTTGTGTTTCATGAAATAATTGATCAGTAGAGCCACCAGTAAACTCACAACAATTCCAAGGAGATACATTCCCATCATCACAAGTCCCTGCACACTGATGAATCCGAGAAGGTAGTCATCAGGAGCAATAAAGGAAACCAGAAAAACATAAACTGGGAGTCGTGCGGAACAGCTCATCAACGGAGTGATAAAGATGGTGATCAGACGTTCTTTTCTGTTTTCAATGGTCCGGGCAGCCATAATGGAAGGGACTGCACAGGCAAAACCTCCGACAAGCGGAATAACCGACTTTCCGTTCATTCCGAATTTGCGCAATAGCCCGTCTGTCATAAAACTTACCCGTGCGAGATACCCGGAGTCTTCCAGTATTGTGAAAAGCCCGAATAAAATCATAATCTGGGGAAGGAATACGAGTACACCACCTATTCCGGCTAATAATCCATCAACTAAAAAGTCGGCTAACATGCCTTGCGGAAGGAGAGTGGCGATTGATTTACCTAACCAGACAAAGCCGGAGTCGATAAGATCCATGGGGTAAGCCGCAAAGGTAAATACAGCCTGAAAAATGATAAAGAATGTAAGTAAAAATACAGCAAGTCCTTTAATTGGATGTGTGGTTATCGTATCAATTTTTTCTGTGATTTGTTTTGAGCGGAGATCCGTTTTGCGAAGTTTTACTTTTTTCACAAGCTGATCAATAAACCGATAACGGGCATTGATTTCGTTTAATTCCGCTTTATAGGTTGAGTTACCACTCTGATGAACCAGATCACTAATTTTTTGTTGGTGCTTTACCCAGTTGAGTTTGTCTATATGGTTGGTGATTTTGAAGCGCTGATATACAGATGTATCAGGAAGTAATTCCTGAATAATTTCAGGGTCAGTAATCCATTTGTCATCCAAATTGATATGAGGAATCTCTTCGGGTTGTGTACTGTGAAGTAACAGTTTTTTGAGGGAGTCTATTCCTTTACCATCTTTGGCACTAATGCTGATAACCGGACAGTTGAATGCTTTTTCCAATTCTTCAGTTTGGATGACTTCTCCTTCCAGTAAATCAATCATGTTCAGGATCAGTACCATGGGGATACCAAGGTCGTGTACCTGTGAAGCAAGAAAAAGGTTGCGGTGAAGATTGCTAACATCAACCACCGAAAGAATAAGGTCGGGATGGCTTTCAGCAGTGTTGTTTAGCAGAACATCCTGTACAATCTGTTCGTCCATACTATTGGATGAAAGGCTGTATGCTCCCGGTAAGTCAATGAGTTCAACGTCATGATTCTCTCCTAACTTTAGCTTCCCCGAACGTTTGTCTACTGTAATTCCCGGATAGTTACCAACGCGTTGGTTTAGTCCGGTTAAACGGTTAAACAAAGTTGTTTTCCCACAGTTGGGATTCCCCACTAGCGCAATTTTCCTCAATGCTCTCTGATTTAATTGAACGTCAAATTTAGCTGTGAAAAGTCAAACGGTGAAGAAAAATCAGGAATATTGTTCCTTGAGACATTCAAGTTGTGCCAGATCATCTACTCCGGGAATGAAACGCAGTAATCTGGAAAGCCGCGCATACTCTCTGTTTTCGGAATAAATAAAGAAACAACTTCCGTTTTTTACAAGGTCGATAAGGTGATGTGCGGATTCTTTCGGTACGGCAGGACATCCCAGGCTTCTTCCCAATATTCCGTTATTTTTCTTCAGGAATTCGGGCGTGGCATAGTCTGCACCATGAACTACGATTGCCCTTTCCCGAGCATTTGAATTTGAATATTCAAGACCATCCAGTCGCATCGCATAATCGAACTTTCCCGAATAGGTTTCTGCCGTCACATAAAAACCCAGACTGGATTGATAAGAAGAGTTTCTGTTGGAAAAAGAAGTGGCCATAAGTCCTCCTGAATTCCTGCCATGTGAGACAAGGGATTGAAAAGGAATAGTTTGCTGCACCAGGTCGATGACAAACAAACGTTCTTCCGAAGAAGGTTGTGAAAAGTCAACCAGAGTCAGGTAGCGTGGATTTTCCAGTTTCCCTTGTTTGTAGAGACTGATATACCCTCTGAAACCTTTTTCCCAGACATCGAAAGACAATTCCTTATTCTGTAAATGTGTATAAACGGATTGTATTTGGCATTCCACATACTGCTGCTCAAAGTCGTGAACGGAAAGAAGAGAAGCCAAAGCTTTTTCCCGTGAGCCAATAAAAAGAAGAAGAAACACGAGAGTGGCTCTTCTTAAAAAAGTAGCTTTTAGTCCTTGCATGATGCAACTAAATTACTGAAAATATTGTAGATTTGCAGCCCGTTTTAGATGAACGGCGGGAAAATTTCCACGATACTCAAATGATTGAAGATGAAGCATAAAGAAGCGATAGGGAAACGACGTACTTTTGGAGTTATTGCTCACCCGGATGCCGGTAAAACCACTTTGACAGAGAAACTTCTGCTTTTTGGGGGGGCAATACAGACAGCCGGAGCGGTAAAGAATAATAAAATTAAGAAATCGGCTACTTCTGACTTCATGGAAATCGAAAAGCAACGGGGAATTTCTGTTGCGACTTCTGTAATGGCTTTTGAGTATCGCGGGAAACAGATCAATATTCTGGATACGCCTGGTCACAAGGACTTTGCGGAAGATACTTACAGAACCCTTACTGCAGTTGACAGCGTTATTCTGGTTGTAGATTGTGCAAACGGGGTCGAGGAGCAGACTGAGCGTTTAATGGAAGTCTGTCGTATGCGAAAAACTCCTGTTATTATTTTCATCAATAAAATGGATAGGGATGGAAAAGATCCATTTGAGTTATTGGATGAATTGGAGTCAAAATTGAATATTAATGTTCGTCCGTTGGCATGGCCTATCGGAATGGGATATAACTTTCAGGGAGTTTACAGTATTTATCAAAACCAACTGAATCTTTTTCAACCGGATAAAACAAAAATAGCAAAAGACGTTGTCTCTTTTACAAATGTAGATGATGCTCAGATTGATGAGATTATCGGAGAGGAAGGAGCTGGACAGCTGAGGGAAGATCTCGAGTTAATTGATGGTGTTTATGAACCGTTTGACAGAGAAAAGTACCTGGCAGGGGATGTAGCCCCTGTATTTTTCGGTTCGGCGGTGAACAATTTCGGAGTAAAGGAACTGTTGGATTCGTTTATTGAAATATCTCCGGCTCCCAGAGGAAGAGATACGGATAAAGGGTTTATAGAGCCGGAAGATGAAAAGTTTAGTGGATTTGTTTTTAAAATTCACGCGAACCTTGATCCGAAACACAGGGATCGGATTGCTTTCCTTCGTATTGTTTCGGGACGATTTGAGCGCAATACATTTTACAACCATGTCCGAAATGCAAAGAAGATGAAATTCCCGAACCCGACCTCTTTCATGGCTCAGGATAAGAATGTCATTGATGAGGCGTTCCCGGGAGATGTAATAGGTTTGTATGATTCAGGAAACTTTAAGATTGGAGATACATTGACGGAAAAAGATAATTTTTCGTTCAAAGGTATTCCGAGTTTTTCGCCTGAAATTTTTCAGGAACTGGAGAATTTAGATCCGCTGAAATCCAAACAATTGGATAAAGGAATCAAGCAGTTGATGGATGAAGGAGTTGCACAGCTGTTTATTCAACAACCGGGGAATCGTAAAATTGTAGGAACAGTAGGGCAGCTTCAGTTTGAAGTAATATTGTATCGCCTCGAGCATGAATACGGAGCCAAGTGTACGTTCCGTCCGCGAAATTTCCACCTGGCTACATGGATTACATCGGATAATGAACAGCAAATGCAGGAATTCCTGAAAGCCAAAACAACGAATGTTGCTGTAGATAAAGATGGGAACCGGGTTTTTCTTGCGGAAACACCATTCCTTCTTCAGATGGCGGAGAGAGATTATCCGGAAATCAAATTTCACCGAACTTCGGAATTCCTATTGGGTAGTGAGTAAGAAAGAGAAAAAGGGAGAACCACTCATTATTCGACAGGGAACTGTACTACCTATAACAGGTGTTGGAATAAGTTACATGTTCTTGCTGTTTTACGGTATGCTTTTCTTGATTCAGGGAAGTGCGTATGTGTTTTTTACTTTTTGGCCTTACTTGTTGCTTCTCTGTTTTGCTTTGATGCAATTTTCATACAAGGATTTTTTGTTACGACCTGAAGATCCGGAGGCATTTTATTACCGCTATCGGATTTTAGGTGTCTTTCGTTTTTCAGTCAGGAAAAAATTTGCCGGATATTCTTATTTTATCTGCCGGGTTGTGAGAAAGACATTTGTCGTTAAACAGGGGATGGGTGCCGGAATGGTTATAAATGAAGGGGTACATCGCGAAAAGTATTATGCTATTCTGGGAAAGAGTAAAAAGAATCGGGAAATGTATGAGGTCTGTAAGGGAGAAAGGAAAAAACTGGATAACGTAATCAGGGAAAAAATTTTACCACTTACTATTCCTGTGTATCTTGGGGCAAAGAAAAAAGGTTACGAATACAAGTAATCAGTATTCATACAAAAAGCCGTAACTTTTAAGCTACAGCTTCTTTTACTAATAATTCCTAAAAAGAGTATCAGGAAGGTGTAAAATGTATCGGTAAAACTAATTGTGTTTTTACCGGTTTTCCATCTTTTTTACCCGGATTCCAGGCTGGCATTTTAGAAATTACACGGATAGCCTCTTTGTTAAATTGTTCCTGATCACCTCGTTTTATATGAACATCACTGATACTACCATCTTTGTTGATGACAAAACCAACATATACTTTTCCCGCGATGTCATTTTTTATCAATTCTTCAGGATAGCTGATATTGTTGATGAAATACTGATTAAGTGCTTCTTGTCCACCTATAAATTCAGGATTTTCGTCAGGTGTCTGAATCGTATCAGGGGGGGCTGCTTCTACTGTTTGAGGAGAATTTTCCTGAAATGTAAAAGAATAACTTCCGAAAGAAAGAAAAAAGAGACTTGCAGGAATCATACTGTAAAGCAAGATGGTTCCTGTCTTTTTTGTTGAAGAATTTTTACGATGCATTCTCATAATTCGTGTTTTAAAATTAGACATTTTACTAAAAGGTGATAATTGAATAAGGTGGTTGGTTTTCATCATTTGTTGCAACAGAAAGGATGAATATTTTTCGATATTTTCGGAGCGGATCATGATTTCGTCTACTTCGTATTCATGATTCACTTCAATGTTTTTTTTCCACAGGTAAACAAAAGGATTGAACCAGAGAAAGCACTGGACCAGAGAAGAAATAATGCGATCAACAGTGTGTTTCTTATGGATGTGTAATGTTTCATGGGTAAGAATCAACGCCTGCTCTTCTTTTGTAGCAGATGGATCAATCAAAACAATGCGCCCGAAAGATGCGTTTACCGTGGAGTGATAAATTTTAACCCCCTTTTTTTGAGTAATGAACTGAGAGGATCGGATCAGTTTGCCTATTCGCAGAAGGCGATAGGACAGAACCGAAACAGAGAGTAGAACACCCGTTAAGTAAATAGTCGGGAGAATAAATGAGGTATCGGATGTGGATTGAGAAGGTGTCGTCGGGGAAACCTCAAATAAGGGAAGTGTAAGTTGGTAGGACAAATCAGAAGAAATTGAAAATGCCTCAATTCCGATAGGAAGATAAGCCAAAACGGGAATGGACAATAGCAGAAAACGATCCCATTTAGCGAGTCCTCTTTTAGCTAGTAACAAATTATAG
This sequence comes from Wandonia sp., assembly GCF_984588085.1. Taxonomy (NCBI): domain Bacteria; kingdom Pseudomonadati; phylum Bacteroidota; class Flavobacteriia; order Flavobacteriales; family Crocinitomicaceae; genus Wandonia; species Wandonia sp. The sequence continues at coordinate 21,928 of NZ_CFIGVI010000019.1, read as the reverse complement.
AGGAGCACCAGAAAACTGAAGCATAATATATAGGCTATTCCATTATTTATCATCAGTTCCTTTTTTTATGGTTTTAACAATTTCTTCAAAATCCTGAAGTGAAACATCTTCTTTTTTAGCGAGAAAAGAGAGTAACTGTCTGGGAGATCCGTCAAAAAAAGCTAACATAAGATCTTTTATACGCTGTCTGGAGTATACCTCTTTTGATACGAGCGGATAGTATTCATGTGTTTTACCGTAGGCCGTATACGCAACAATTCCTTTGTCGACTAGTATGCGAATAATAGTAGATACTGTACTGTAAGCTGGTTTGGGGTCCGGCAGATGAGGAATGATGTCCTTAACAAAACCTTTTTTCAGTTTCCACAGTACCTGCATAATTTGTTCTTCAGCTTTTGTAAGTTCGACTTTTTGCATAGTATTGATTTTCATTTCTGTAAACTTATAACTAAAAAATTAAATACACAACTATTTTTTTAGTTATGTAACTAATTAATTAGATGGTTAAAGTATTTTTACCTGGTAGAAAAGGATTTTGGTCGGCACTTATAGTTGTTTTAGTATATTTAAAAAACTAGCAACAAACAAATTGGACTGAAAGTTGGTTTTCAGAGGGAAAATGCCCTGTACATCAGTCACAGATAAAAAGTAATGAAAGATACATTAAGGAATAAACATATTGATCTTATTGTGCAAAACAGTAACTGGTCAAAGAACAGAGTAAAAGGAGTGTTACAGGAATACATCTATAATGATGCTTCGGTACTAAAAAAGTTTATACTTTATTTTATTCTGGCTGTGGGAGTAGGATTTACTCTGGCAGGTATTATTTTCTTTTTTGCATACAATTGGCAGGATATGCATAAATTCTTCAAACTTGGTTTGGTAAGCGTTGTATTGATTGCTACGGTTTCCGTTGCTTTATTTACTAAAGTGTCGTTGTTTTCCAGGCATATACTTATTACAATAGCATCCGTACTGGTTGGTGTCTTATTCGCTGTTTTTGGTCAGATTTATCAGACAGGGGCAAATGCCTACGATTTCTTTCTGGGATGGACATTGTTTATTTTGATCTGGACGATTGTATCTCATTTTTCTGTCTTATGGCTGATCTTTATCCTTTTAGTCAATACAACGTTGTTTTTGTTTGAAGAGCAGGTTGCCGGAGACTGGTCAGAAATTCTTTTTTATACAGTACTTTACCTTGTGAATAGTTTCTTTTTACTGGCTTTTGAAATATCCGGACATAAAATAGAGAGGTTGAAATTGCCAGGCTGGTTTCTAAATACGCTTGCCCTGACTACCGTAGCATATGCTACAGTGGGACTTACAGTGGGGATGTTTGATGAGGTGAGTACTGGGTACTGGTTACTATTTCTTTTTTCTGTAATTACATATTTTTTAGCAGTAAAAAAGGGGCTTAGAGACAGAAGCCTGTTCTACCTGTCACTTGTTGCCTTTAGTGGTATTACTATTGTTTCGACCTGGATACTAAAAGAAGGGGAAAGCGAGATTATATTTTTCATAGTAGCTCTTTTCATAATAGTGAGTGTAACATTGGTAGTGAGCTTGTTAGTTAACTTACAAAAGAAGTGGAATAATGAGTAAAGAAGCAGTAATAGTTAAAGCGTTTATTGAGAAAATCCGTATCGAAGAAGATCCTGCCGAAGAGTTGAATGAGCAGGCTGTTCTTGCGGCACTGGATGATGGGGAATCAGATAATCTGGCAATAAAGGTGTTGATCATCTTAGGTGGAATATTAGCGACTCTTTTTTTTCTGGTTTTTCTTTTTCTGGTCGGAATTTATGAACATAGAACCGCGATGTTGGTTCTCGGGCTGGTTATGGTGGGAGTATCTACTTTGGTTAACAGACAGTACAATAAAGTCATTGTGTGGACAATAAGTGTGAGTTTCTATTTACTCGGGTTTGGTTTTATCGGTTGGAGTCTTATAGAATTGGATAGGAGCGAAGATTTTGTAAGCCTTACGGTATTTCTTTTAGCTCTGTTGTCGTTATTGTTAACTCCCGGATATTTGCTGAGTTTCGTAGCTGTTTTGATGGCTAACGGGTCCCTGCTGATGTTGTTAATGAATGAATATAGAGAACATTATATTCTGGTACTTATTCCTTTACAGGCATGGTTGCTGGCTTTTTGGTATTACAATGAGGCCGGAATACTCACAGCACGAAATTTTGTAAGCCGAATTTATTATCCGGTACGAACAGGAACGGTTTTTGCTTTTATGACAACACTTATTTTTATCGGTAAAAGAGGTATTTTACCTTTTTCTAATACTACTTACTGGTTAACATCCGTATTCATTTTTGGAGCTATTTTATACGTACTGTATAATTTACTTCAAGCATTAGGTGTCCGTTCGCTGATACGAAAGTGGAGTATTTATGCTGTTGTTACATGCGTCTTACTTCCGACGATTTATGCTCCCGCAATATCTTCTTCCTTTTTATTGATCTTACTGGCCTTTCACGTTAACCACAAGACAGGAACTGCTGTAGGGATCATAGGACTGATTTATTTTATTTCTCAGTACTACTATGATCTGGAATTTACGCTATTGACAAAGTCAGTCTTACTGTTTACTTCGGGAGTATTGTTTTTGGTGCTCTTTTACTTTTTGAATAAAAAAATAGATTGGAAATGAAAAAGTGGACTCGTTATGCTTTGTTAGGAAATTTACTGCTCTTTTTGCTGTTTTTCATTTTTTCAATTGTCAGAAAAGAAAGTATACTCAATGAAGGGAAACTGGTGCTTCTGAAACTTGCACCTGTTGATCCCCGATCCTTAATGCAGGGCGATTATATGACCCTGCGATATGATATTACCAATAACAGTTTTGATACTGATATTCCCAGGCGAGGTGTTTGTATCGTTCGTTTGGATGAGGACGGTGTTGCTTCTTTTGTCCGCTATCAGAAGAAACCGGAGGGGCTTGCTGAGGATGAATTACCAATTGAGTATACTAGGCAAGACTGGAGAGTAACTATCGGAGCAGAGTCTTTTTTCTTTCAGGAGGGGATGGGAGATAAGTATGATCGTGCAAAGTATGGAGGTTTGCGAATTGACCAGAAAGGAAATAGTGTGTTGGTGGGATTATATGACGAACAGCTACAATTGATTGAATAATAGGTTTTTAGAAGAGAGGATGAGTATAAAAAGAAAATTAAACATAACATTCTTCCTTTTCTTATTTTTTATTCTCGGTGTTAGTATTGCATTCTTATGTGATAGTATGATTATTGATATGATCAATGAAATACTCGTGTTTTTTGGTGGGGGAAAGATCCAACTTACTGGAAAGTATTTTCATTTCTTGAATACAGAGTTTTATTATTTGAGTTTTGGAATAAGCAGCATGCTCTTTTACTACGTTATTTTTCCTATCTCGAAAAGAGGCAGTATTAAAAAGTTGGGAATAGTTATATTACTCTTTACTTTTACAATGGTCATACATACTGTTTTATACGGATACTTAGAATATATGTCGTGTACAATGTGTGATGATGGAGTACTGTTTTTAAGAAGATCTAGTATAAGTTATGGGAGTATAGCAGGTGCTTCAATCATGCTATCAGTTACTATTCTTATTTTGGATAAATGGATAAAAAAAAGTAAAAAATCAAGAGCGCATTGAAAGAATAACATCTTGAATGGATGCGTAGGTGTTTTTCAGAATACGGTCAAATTCCCTTTCTTTGAACCAGCGGACTTCTGTTATTCCTTCTTCTTCCTGCGGAATTAATAATTCATCTCCTGTATAGTCAAATAAATACCAGTAGGTTCGTTTAAGGACGTTTTTCCCCTTGAAGAAATAAGTGTGGTAGGTATCACATAACTTTCGATTGATAACAGGCCCTGTAATGCCACATTCTTCTTCGATCTCACGTATAGCTCCTTCTTCAATGGATTCTCCGGTTTCAATCTTACCTTTGGGAATATCCCATAAACCATGACGTTGAATAAACAAAAATTCATCGTTTCGTTGTACTATTCCTCCGGCTGCTGAAATTTTTTCATAGTCGGAAAAAAGTTCCTTCAGAACTTCTTCTGCTTCATTATCTGCTTCTATGAAAATAAACTTTTCTGTTGCAATAAGCTTGTGAAAAAGCTTTAGCTCAGACCTTTTTAAAGGAAAAGCCTGTTTATGTATATGATCTTCAAGCGAGGAGAATTCCTGTGAAGAACCTATAAAAAGTATATTATTATCGATAAAAACTTTGTACATTTGTCGCCATGATTTTGAACAACGATAACGCGCTTAAAGTTGCCGAATTTCTTTTGCAAATTAAGGCAATAAAATTGAATGTAGCTCAACCTTTTACCTGGGCTTCAGGATGGAAATCACCAATTTATTGTGATAACCGCAAGACGCTGTCGTATCCAAATATCCGCACATTCCTTCGCCAGAGCTATAGTCAGGCGATCCTGGAGGAATTTGGTAAACCGGATGTCATAGCCGGTGTAGCTACCGGGGGAATTGCTCAGGGAGCTTTAGTTGCTCAGGAATTGGGTATCCCATTTATTTATGTACGTTCATCTGCTAAAGGTCACGGTCTGGGAAATCAGATTGAAGGAGTTTTTGAAGAGGGACAGAACGTCGTTGTTATTGAAGATCTGATTTCAACGGGAGGAAGCTCATTGAAAGCTGTTGAGGCATTGAAAGAAGCAGGATGTAATGTCAAGGGACTGGTCGCTATCTTTACGTATGGGTTTGCCGTGGCAGAAGAAAACTTTGAAAAGGCAGATTGTCCTTATATTACACTCTCGAATTATGATTTTCTGATTGAACAGGCACTTCATTCCAATTATGTAACGGAATCAGATTTGGAAAGTTTACGTGAGTGGAAGGAGAATCCTTCTGAATGGACGCCAAAAAACCAGTAATATGGAGATTAAAAGCACGCAGGTTACGATTAACGCTTCACAAAGGGAAGTATTTGACTTTTTGAAGGATGCACAAAACATCTATCATCTCCTTCCTCAGGATAAAGTAACCAATTGGGAAGCAGATGAAAAATCGTGTTCTTTTAAAGTGCAACAGGCTGCTACGATATCATTGGTTCAGAATGAATTGAATGAACCGGCAACAATAAAGATGGTTTCCGGGGAGAAAACACCATTTCCCTTTTCTTTAACGATCATTATAAACGAAGAAGGAGAAGGGCAGTCATCCGGCTATCTGCATTTTGATGGAAAGGTAAACACCTTTTTGAAGATGATGGTTGAAAAACCTCTGACAAACCTGTTTAATTATATGTCTGAAAAGCTTAAAAACAGGTTCGAATCATAAAATAAATTCAGTATCTGCTCATTTTTCTTGCCGTTCAATAAAGATATCAGGATTGTCGAAAGTAATAGTGTAAGCAGTTCCATTATTAGTAGCTGTTTCTACCTGAAGAGTTCCGTTAATCTGTTGAACAAGGTCGTCAACAAGACTTAACCCGAGAGTTTCTTTTTGTTTTTTCTTGGTAAAATCAAACCCATTTCCGTTGTCAGATATACTGAAAACAATATGTTCTCCTGAACATTGTAGGGAAATGTTTATTTCCGGCTTCCCTGAAAAGGTATACTTGGGGAAGGCATGTTTTATGGAATTGGTAATAACTTCATTACACATAAGTCCCAATGGAACAATCTGGTGTGTACTAATATGACAGTCGGCTAAATGTACATTAAATGTAATCTCCGGATAAGAGGTATTGTATTCGTGAATCAACTGTTCCAGATACAATTTGAGTGAGATATCAATGTAGTTCCGGGTCGAATATAATTGTTCATGAATCTTGGCTATAGCAAAAATCCTGTTTTCAAAATCATTGGCCAGCTGAATAAAAGCTTTGTTTTTACTTTCCCGCACTTGTAAACGAAGTAAACTTACGAGCATAGACAAATTATTCTTGATACGGTGATGCATCTCTGCCAGTAGCCGTTCTTTATCCTGTAAAGCTTTTTGCAGGCTTACCTGTGCTTCTTTTCTTTTTCTGGTTTCCAGTACCAGTGAAACAAGTTGATTAATAGCCATGACAAAAAATTGTTCTTCCTCGGTCCACTTTTTTAGCTTACCGACCTGCTCATAACACATAACACCGGCTAGTTCTCCTTCAATAAAGATCGGAACATCCATCATTGAGAAAATATTATGTTCCTTACAGTAATTGTCTTTTAATTCGTTTGTAACCGGATTTGTATGAATATTGTCAATCACCAGAATCTCGTCTGTGAGTAGATGCGAATAGTAGTAGGGGATATCCGATTCAAAGATGCTTTCTCCTTTTGAGAATTTACCCGAAGTATTGTCGTAATTCGCGATACAAATCAGCTGCTTACGTGTTTCATTAAATAACCAAATATTAACCCGCTGTATTCCTAAGCAGTTGGCAAGTCGTTGTCCGATATCCCGCAGTACACCATCCGTATCCTCACTGAAAAGAATACGACTTTTAGCTATTGTCTCTAACTCTGTCTGATATAGAGATTTGGGTGACATCTATTGCTAAAGTACAGTAATTAAAAATATAAATCAACGATTAATTTATATTTATTGTGGATTAAACGAATAAATAGGTGGTTGAATACTTGAGAGCCGGATTTTGGGGATAAAAAAAGCGGTAGTATTACTACCGCTTTTTCACTAGATTGGTTCGTATATATCTTTTTAGCGTACTCCGTGCATTAATCGTTTAAACATAGGATTTAGCAAGATGATTACTATTCCCATGAATATTGGTATGATGGTAAAGATCAGGAAGAATGTAGACATAGAATATTGTTCCTGAATCGTTTCTATTTTACCTCCCAAATATCCGGCAGCATAATTCCCTATTGCTATTGCCAGATACCACATCCCGAACATGAATCCAATCATGCGGGCAGGTACAAGTTTACTTACATAAGAGAGACCTACAGGAGATAAACAAAGCTCACCAAGTGTATGGAAGAGATAGGCAAAAACAAGCCAGACAAGACTAACTCTCATTCCTTCCTCCAGTCCATTAGCTCCAATAGCAAGAATTCCGAATCCTAATGCCATTACGATAAGTCCCAATCCATATTTAACCGCTGCACTTGGGTTATACTTACTTTCCCACCATTTAGAAAATAGTGAAGCGAAGGCTATAATAAAGAAAGAGTTTAGGATAGAAAACCAGGAAGTAGTAATCTCTACTTCATTTCCGGCAACCTCTCCCAAAGTAGCTTTAATAATAGGACTAGATTTTCCCGGATGCTGTTCAATTTGTTTTAAGATCATTCCTTCCTTAACTTCATCAACATATCGGAAGGCTCCAAGCTCAAAAGTTGCCAGAATTTCATTGCCAGGTATTAACTCTTTGTACTCTCCAATTGTTTTAGTAACTACCTCAACACTATCTGAATCGGTAAGCGTTTTTTCCATTTCGAGGGTTACAGGAGTTTTCGCAAATAATAACTCGCCTGTTTTTTTATCGACTTTTTGCTTTCCATCTTTATCTAAATCAGGAGTAACATGCATCGCCACTGTTAACTCGTATGATTTCGTATTTAGATCACGATTGGTTTTCCAGATAGCAAGTCCCCAAATCCCCATAAAACAGACAACGAGTATAATATTAGATAGTCGGATAATTTTTGCTGACGCTCCCCAAAGTTTTACCAGAACCCATGTGATTATGATAAGAGGAGTAAAAGTTAAAAGTAAGTCAATGACTAAAAACGTTGTAGCAGCACTTCCTTCTAAAATTCGATCTGTAAAGTCACGGGCAAATATTACCAGAGAACTGGCTCCCTGCTCAAATGACATCCAAAAGAAAATAGTAAAGAAAGCAAAAATGACAACGGTAATCATACGATGTCTAATCACACGTTCATATCTTGAAATCCTTGAAATAATCAAAGGGAAGAAGAATACAACCAGTCCGATCAGTATAAATGTAATTTTTGGAGACAGAATTTCTTCTCCATTTGAGTATATACCAAAGAAATCCGGGATTAGTGGTACGCCATTAATGGCAAATGGACCATGTAATAAAAATACTAATCCAAAAATAACGGATAGTACAGTAAAGATTTTGTCGAAGGTTGTAAATGGGTTTAACTTCTCCTTTGGTTGTTTTTCATTATCAGATGAAATGTCCTCTAAGGTGTCAAGTTGAGAAGCCTGTTCTTTACCTTTTTCTTCTTTTTTAGGTGCAGCACCTATTTCTCCGAAAAGAGGTTTAGAAAACCAAAATTGTAATAGACCAAGCATCATGAATATTCCGGCTAAACCGAATCCCCAAGACCAACCAATTTTTTCAGCCAAATAACCGCATAACATCATTCCAAAAAATGCTCCTGCATTTACTCCCATATAGAAAATGGTATATGCACCATCTTTCTTTTCGGGAAGATCTTTATACATTTCAGATATAATGGATGTCATAGTTGGTTTGAAGAAACCTGTTCCAATTACAAGAAGGGCAAGTCCTCCATATAAAGACGCTTCAGTTTCTATTGCCATAAGAGCATGTCCTAGTGTCATTACCAGTGCACCCACAGCCACAGCATTCCGATAGCCCAAAAATTTATCGGCAATCATTCCTCCCAAAATAGGAGTCAGATATAATAATCCTGCATAAGTTGCAAAAAGAGTACCTGCATTTTCAGCAGACCATTCCCATCCGGGATTTACTCCAATCACAGCCATTGTGAGGAAATTTATTAGAAGAACCCGCATTCCGTAGAATGAGAAGCGTTCCCACATTTCTGTAAAAAACAGTACGAACAAACCAGAAGGGTGTCCTAAAACCTGAGATTGAAAAAATGCTGGTTTTTGAGTCGACATAAAAAATCTGTAATTGAGTAATTAAAATTAATTTTCCGCTAATTCGAAGCCTTCATTTTCATGAATATCTCGCTCATTCTCTTCTGCTCCGTGTGTCAGCTTTTTTAGTTTTTTTAGGAAAATAATCAATAGAATACCAAATGCTACAGTAAATATTGTAATCCAGGTAAATATTTTTAGTTCCTGAGCATTTTGTGTTTCAGATATAACGAACGATACAGAATAGTCTTTACCATCACCTCTGTTTTCCTTAACTTTTACAGCTTCTTCATCCTTCTCTAATAAAAGTTTAGCATGTAGAGGTTTTTCTTCCGAAGCCTGGTATTCTGAGAGTTCTTCTTTTAAGCGTTTTTCGTTCTTTGAGTCAAGTTCGAATAAATCAGAAATTACGTTATCTCCCTGATATTTTTTGAATACAATTGTATTTCCTGAAAGATAAACTTCACTTTGGATTTCAATGTTTTTATCCCAGTTAATCGGGTAAACCAATTCGGTCTTATTTTTACTGGTTTCAACCTCCTGCTTTCCGGTGATTGCATTAATTGTATCTTTTGAAGAAGTTAATTTTCCTTCATATACTTCTAACTGTGAAGTAGAACCAATTGTCCCGGCAAGTTTGTTACCAAGACCTGTTGCCGCAAAATAAATACCCATCATAATCGATGCGTATTTTAGTGGTGCTAGTTTTGTAATAAAAGAAAGAGAAACAGGTGATGTTGATAATTCTCCTATGGTATGGAACAGATATGCTAAAAATATCCAAACCATTGATGCTTTACCAAAATTTTCAGAAGAAGCCTCTTTGGAAGCAAACATCATGAAAATAAAACCTAACCCCATAATGATAGTCCCGACAGCCATTTTGAAGAGAGAGGAAGATTCTTTTCCTTTCAGCTTTCTATGTGCCCAAAAAGCAGCTACGATAGCACCAAATATTATAATATACCCCGCATTAAGGGATTGGAACACTGCAGCAGGAATCTCCCACCAGTCTCCTATATTTCGGTTTACCTTTTCGTCAGTGTAAAGGTTCATTAAACCTCCTGCTTGTTCAAAAGCTGCCCAAAATACAATGATGATGAGGAATGAAAGTAGTAACACTATAATTCTATCCTTTTCAACTTTAGTTAGTGGTTTTTTGGCTGCTTCAAGAACCGATTGGTCGGTCGATTTACCAATGAAATTTCCAACATGTTTAAGGTGCTTCTGTCCGGCCATGTATACAATCTGACCCAATAGCATTCCTATACCCGCTAGTCCAAATCCAATGTGCCATCCCCACATTTTAGCAACAATTCCAACCGTTATACCGGCTAAAAATGCTCCAAGATTGATTCCAATGTAAAAAATCGTAAAACCTTTGTCTCGTCTTATATCCCCAGGCTTATATAACCCACCAACCATAGTTGAGATATTAGGCTTTAGACCGCCTACACCTAGAATAATTAAGGAAAGACCTAAGAAAAAGGCCCAACTCGTAGGGATGGCTAGAACACCATGCCCAATACATAGTAGGATACCACCTATTAAAACAGTTTTCTTTTGTCCAAGCCATTTATCTGCTACAATACCACCAGGTATAGCCATCAAATAAACTAACATTGTGTACCAACCGTATAGCCAGATAGCATCTTTATTTGTCCATCCAAGTCCCGGGTCATCAGCAGATGCTGATTCTGCTATGTATAATATGAGTAGTCCCCGCATTCCGTAGTAGGAAAACCGTTCCCACATCTCCGTGAAAAACAGTACAAACAAACCAACGGGATGTCCCAAAAATGTCTTCTCAGCAGTGATACTATCTGAATTAGTCATGACTATGCTCTTAGTGTGAAGTTTGGTCGGTGAAAATAGTTAAAACTTTTCAAAAGAGGTTATCTTTTGATTAATATTTCGATAAATGACCTCCTGTCCCGGTTTTTCGTTTGTTTGCCGTTTTTTTGGAGGACTTGATCTTATAGAGTTGAAAACCAAATGGAATAGTTGTAAATTTGCACGCAAAACAAGTAATACCTTATGAATTACAGAGTATTTTTCCCTGTTCTGGTTAGTGGATTCCTTTTTTCGTTTTGTTCGGATGGAACTAAAGAAGAGCCGGTTATATCCGGTGGAAAAGAGGAACAGAGTACGGTCCGGGTAGATGATAAGCACAGTTATGCAAATATAGAAGACGTATATACAAAACACCTCGACCTTGATATAGAAGTGAATTTTGATACCAGAACAATTTCTGGTGTCGTTACGCATCTGGTTGATAATAAGAAAGGTGTCGATACGATTGTTTTTGATGTTAAAAACCTTATAATTGATAAAGTAACAATAGGAGAACAGGAACAACCTACTTTCTTTAGATTAGGTAGGGCAGACTCGCTATTGGGGCAACCCTTGTATGTTGCTCTTTCGGGAGAGACAGTTGTTCATATTCATTATTCAACTACAGAAAATACACAGGCGGTAGACTGGTTAGGGCCGAATCTGACTGCCGGAAAGAAATACCCTTTTTTGTATACGCAGGGACAGGCAATCCTTACACGAACATGGATTCCTATTCAGGATACTCCGGCTAATCGGATTACCTATAGTGCCCGTGTGAAGGTTCCGTCAGAGTTAATGGCCGTCATGAGTGCCACAAATCCTCAGGAAAAAACAAAAGATGGAATCTATCACTTCAGAATGGATCAGTCTATTCCGTCGTATTTAATTGCTCTGGCAGTGGGAGATATCAGATTCAAAGCACTGGATGAAAGATCAGGGGTATATGCCGAACCTTCTGTAGTAGATGCTGCTGTATATGAATTTGCGGATATGCCTGAGATGATAAATACGGCAGAGGATTTATATGGGAAGTATAAATGGGAGCGATATGACGTGATTGTGTTACCTCCGGCGTTTCCTTTCGGAGGTATGGAAAACCCGCGGTTGACGTTTGCAACACCGACCATATTGGCCGGAGATAGAAGTTTGGTATCCCTGATAGCACATGAATTAGCTCATTCATGGTCCGGAAATCTTGTAACCAATGCCACCTGGGAAGATTTTTGGCTGAATGAAGGGTTTACAGTCTATTTTGAGTCACGTATTATGGAAGCTGTAGCCGGACGTGAAATAGCGGAAATGCTTACATTGATTGAGTATCAGGAGTTGATGCATGAAGTGGATGATATAGGTGATGGAGAACATCCTGAAGACACGCATTTGAAATTAGCATTGTCAGACCGCGACCCGGATGAAGGGATGACAACAATTGCCTACAACAAAGGTGCTTTGTTTTTAATGACGCTGGAGGATAAGGTCGGAAGAGAAAGGTTTGATCGTTTTATCAGAGATTATTTTGCTTCTCATGCGTTTGAGACCCTGACTACTGAAGAGTTTTTGGTGTATTTGAAAAAGAACTTGTTGCAACCGGAAAACATTTCTTTTAATACCGATGAGTGGGTTTATGGTCCCGGTATTCCGGATAATTGTCGGAAAATCACATCAAGTAGGTTTGAAAAAGTAGATAGTATTGCAGCGTTATTTACCGGAGGGAAACCGGCAGAACAATTGGGGATAACCCGAAAAAGCTGGGTGACACAGGAATGGATGAACTTTATCCGGAAACTCCCTGATTCAACAGAAACGGATAGGATGAAAGAGTTAGATCAGGTGTTTGGTTTTAAGAATTGGGGAAATTCGGAAATTATGTCTGAATGGTACATTAAGAGTATTCGAACAGGTTATAGAGATGTGCGCCCGGAGATGGAAGCTTTTTTGGTACAGGTAGGGAGAAGAAAGTTTCTTGAGCCGATATATGAGGCTTTGACAGAGAAAGATGAAGACAAAGAATGGGCAAAACAAGTGTATAAAAAGGCAAGGGGTAATTACCATTCGATTACTGCTGGAACTATAGACCGTATACTATACGGTAGTAAGTAAATAAAAAGCCCGGATTTGTTAGAATCCGGGCTTCGATTTATATTTTACAGTGGAATTAGCTTTCCATTTCCTGTGTTACAATTTTGTCAATACGCTCCATGACGTCGAAAAAGACGGTTAGTTTCCCTTTGGGTATTTTTGCGTATAACTTTTCGTTGAATTCAAGAACTACTGATTTTGCCAGCTTTCTTTGTTCAATTCCGTATTTTGTGAGGAAAATTCTGACTTTTCGTTTGTCTTCTTTGTCTGGACTTCTGAAAATCAATCCTTTTTCTTCCATTGCTTTTAAGGTTCTGGAAAGACTCGTAGGTTCCATACCTAGCCGTGGACCAAGTTGGGTACTGGGAGTTCCTTCTTTATCAATAATAAGCAATATGAATGCAATTGAGATGGTTACATCGTGCTCGGCGGCTTTCTGATTATACATCCGTGCAATCTTATGCCAGATATGCCGGACTACAAAGTCTACCGTTGGTGTTTTCTTGTCATTCTGTTCACTCATGAAATGTCGGTTGAATCAATAAACTAAACAAATATAATTACTTTGTTCTATTGTCAATTACTTTTACTTCCGTTCTTCCACTCAGCGGATTTACGATACACAGTCCCTTTAAAAAGAGCAATTTTATCTGAGTTTTCATTAAAGACTTCAATATCGTAAATTGCGATTTTGTGGGAAAGCGAACGTTCGGTTGCGATGGCAGTAAGTGTTTCACCAGTCCTCACCGGTTTGAGATGAGAGATTGATGTTTCTATACTTACAGCGTGTTGCCCATGAGAATTTGAAGCAAAAGCCAATGCTGAGTCTGCCAGTGAATACGAGATACCTCCATGCAGAATGCCAAACCCGTTTAACATTTCAGCACGGGTTTTCATAGAGAGCTTACAATAACCGGGTTGGGTACTGATAACCTGAATGCCCAGCCATTGACTGAAAGCATCATTATGCATCATTTTGTTTGTAATCTCTTCCGGACTCATACCGAGCGGTTTTATTTCTTTATAGCTCTGTTCAGAAGTCCTGTCATGGCTGACAATACAATGAACAACTGAGAAGAAGTTTCAATATCCAGTTCTTCACCATCTTCGTCTTCACCGTCCAGTTCTTCTGCAAGGAAAGCAAGTAAATTGGGTTGGTTGATGTATGTGTCAAGAATTTGAGGGTCTTCTTCTCTTGTGTATTCTTCCAGAACATCCATAAACTCATCATGGAAACTGTCAATCATGTCGTCGGTTATTCTGTCAAGCTCTATTCCCGCTTGCTGAAAAGCCTCCATTGCAATACAGAAGTAGTATATGATATAAGGACCAAGATCTTCATTTTCATACTCAAGAGTGGCTTGCATAATGTAATTAACCAACTCTGTTTGTGCCAGGGTGTAGGTCTCTGATAATTTCTCTACACTGGCATCATCAAGACCATCAACTTTGTCAAGAGCCTTTTCAATGCTTTCAAATTTTACTAAACTCATCCTATGATTTTTTTCAAAGTTCGGAAAATAGATTGATATATGAGTAGCAATCGTATTTTATCAACGTAAAACGTTAACGTGCCCCTTGTATTGCAATTCTTCTTTGTTACTTTTTCGGGTGAATTGGATAACCCAGGTATAGGTTCCGGAAGGTACAGGCATGTTGTTATAAGTACCGTCCCAATGACGATTTTTGTTTTGTGATTCAAATACAATCTCTCCCCATCGATTAAAGACTAACATGGAGAAAGTGTATACGTCAATATCCCCATTTACCTCGAAGTAAAACGTATTATTGTATTTTCCACTGTTAGGGGTGAAGGTATTGGGGACATAAACATTTAAAGGAGGTGTAATTTCGACCAAAGCAGTGGTAGAGTCAATACATCCCAGATTGTTTTCTGCAATTAGCTGAACAGCATAAACACGATTGGTTTCGTTAGGGAAATCATGTTCCGTGTCACTGACATTATTGAGGATAGTTCCTTCATCAAAATTCCACTCATTACTGCCAAATCCTGAAATGTAATCCGTATTATCGGTGAAAGATACGGTTGTGAATTCATCTCCTGTTTGGATAACCTCGTATGAAAACGAGGCTTTCGGAGAAGGTGAAACGATAAGGTTCAGACGCGTAATTGAATCACATCCATTTTGATTGGGGTGAAAAATTTCAAACTCACCCGTCTCAGTAAATGTAAAGTTTTCCAGTTCGTAAGTTTCTCCTTCACAAATTGTCGCTTCTCTATAATGTACAATCTGATCGTCAATCGAAATGCGGAGAGTTATCACCGAATCACATCCGGCAGAGGAGATAAATGGGACAGGGTAATCTCCTGGTATACTATAATCAGTTCCGTTAAATTCAAACGATTCATTTCCGCATAAGGAAACCGGGCGCAATAAAGCATATGTTGGATGGATAGCCAGATTCAATTGTACGACAGAATCACAACCTGATGAACTGGTAAACGTTGCCGGGTAAGTACCAGCGGTTGTCAATGAAGCCCCATTAAAATCATACGATTGATTGTCACAAATGGAAACATCTAACTCTACCGTTTCTTCGTCCGGAGCGATAAGATTCAGGGTAATTGTTGAATCACACCCATCCTGGGTGGTAAAAGCAATTGTGTATGTTCCGGGAGAGGTGTAGGATGTCCCGTTATAGGTCATATCATCTCCGGAGCATACTGAGTATTGCTCTTGTATTGAATAGGAGGGGAGTACAGTCAAATTCAATGTGACAGTAGAGTCACAACCGCTTTGAGATTGAAAAACTTCTGTATAGGTACCTTGTTGATCGATATTTTGTCCATTAAACGTATAGGAACTCCCTTCGCAAATACTTTCCTGTAAAGTGACTGTAGTTTCCGGTGTTACAGTAAGTGATAGTTCGATAGTTGAATCACAACCAGCGCTACTTGTTAGTAAAATAGAATAATTTCCTGTAGTTGTGTAAGTTTGCCCTCCGATGGTATAACTTTCGTTTTCGCAAATTTGAGCATTGACTTGTGTCAAAGATGAACTACTAACTTCCACATCAAATGTGTAGGGAGATCCGTTCATGGAAGTTCCGCATCCGGAGTAATTGGGGGTAACAGAAATCGGATAGGTTCCTGTCGGAAGTGTATTCCAGTCAACAGAAATTGTACTGGCACTTTCGGAACCATTATTACCGATGACATTCGTTCCATTAGGAAATGACCAAGTAAAACCCACACCATTTTGAGGTGCAACCGAATAGGTCGATGTTTCACTGTTACAAACAATCAAAGGTCCCGAAGCTAAAGCTGTTACAGAAGGTATATTGTTGATTGCCTGAGCCGAAAGAGTAATATCATCCAAAAATAAATGCTCGTCGTCTCTGTTTGTGGAGATTGAGATCGCAAAGGAAAATGTATTTACACAGGCAGGAATATCGTAGATGTACTGATTTTCCTTTATGTCAAACGCTGCATCTCCTGCTCCCTGAACAATTGTTATTGTAGGTTGAGCAACTCCGTCCAAAACAGGGGTGAAAGTAAGATCATCTCCGGAATCCCATCCGGTTCCGTTGCATATAGGGTGGCGATTGCCCCAAAAAAATGAGAGAGTTCGTTGGCTTTGATTGGAGGAGGATATATCTATCTGGTCAAAAGTGAATGTGTTGTTCATTCTTGTACCGTTTCCACTTCCTCCATCAATACAACTTCCGCCTCCGGTATTTCCTCCGACAACGATGGATCTTTGCCCTGAAACAAGATTAGCAAATTGACCGGCTTCAAAAGTAGCAGTGGCATCAGCACCGGTAGAAGTATAAGTCCAGTCATCACCATTTTCTCCACCCTGAAAAGCAAGAGTCACCTGAGCACTGACAGTTGTAAGGCTCCCCATAAGTGCAAGAATTACTACTCCGAATAACAATACTCGCATTAAATCACTTTTTTAAGGTGTGTTTCACAGGACAAAATTACGCTTAGTTGTTGAAAATTAAAACAAAATGGAGGTTAACTGTTTGTTAATTCGATGAAAGTGTCAAAAAGGAAGACCAGTTGGTTTCTTCCTAATCCACAGTGTTATTTGGTGAAGTAGCATTTTTTTTAGCATCTTTACCCTGAAAAATAAAAATAAAATGAAAGCGATATTTTTTCTCATTCTTACGTTGGTGACTCTTCCTGTTTTATTTGCTCAAAAGGAGCTGACACTTGAAGATGCGGTGATGAATCAGTACCGGGAGTATTATCCGGAACATGTTTTTGGGTTTAATTGGTTGCCGGAGTCTTCAGATTATGCGTATCTGGATGGTTATGTGAATATGGTAATTGTTTCGGGGAAAGGAAAAACAGAACGCATTTCAATAAAAGAAGTGAGCAAAGTAACCGGAGAAGATATTATGTGGTTTTCGGGGTTGCAATGGAAAGATGCTTCATCGTTTTATATCGCTGACAACAATAAGTACTTTTTGTACAATTATAAAACAGGAGAAGGGAAAAAAACGTTGGAATTTGATGCGCTTGCAGAAAATGGTGAGTTAGAGATTGTGACGGGAGCAGTTGCATATACGATTGACAATAACCTGTATGTTGCTACACCTTCCGGAAAGCAGATTTCCGTTACTTCCAATGAAGATAAAAATATCGTTTCCGGGCAGGCGATAGCCCGAAGTGAGTTTGGAATTACAGATGGAATTTTCTGGTCCCCAAAGGGAAATTATCTGGCTTTTTATCAGAAGGATGAAACCAATGTGGCTGAATATCCGATGTTGGATATTACAAAAACTCCGGGGGAAACGAGTTTTATTAAGTACCCAATGACAGGTCAGAAAAGTGAACATGGTCGTGTTGGGGTATATAATATGACAACAGGAAAGACAATTTACATTGAACCCAAGGGAGCAAAAGAAGATTATCTTACGAATCTTTCCTGGACACCTGATGAAAAACATGTGTTTATTGCAGAAGTTAACAGAGGTCAAAATCACATGCAATTGCAAATGTATAATGCTGAATCGGGTGCGTTTGTTAAAACGATACTTGAAGAAAAACATGATAAGTGGGTAGAGCCGGAACATCCAGCTTTTTTCTTTCATCAGTCATCTGATGAATTTGTTTGGATGAGTGAAAAGGACGGTTTTATGAACTTGTACTTATGTTCGGTAGAAAAAGGCTTTGTCAGACAACTGACACATAATAAATGGGAAGCTTTGGGGATTTTAGGAACAAATGCAAAGGGAACAGAAGTGTATTTTGAAGGGACCGGAGAGAGTCCGCTGGAAAAGCGGGCTTTTGCTGTTCAGGTAAGCAGTGGAAAACAAACTGAATTAACTCCCGGAGAAGGAACACACAGCGTAACGGTTAGTTTTGACGGAGCACATATTTTTGATCAGTATTCGTCAACTACTATTCCTAACGTAGCTCGTATTTTGAACCGCAAAGGGAAAACCATGAAAACGTTGGTTGAGGCGGAAAATAAAATGAAAGATTTGGTGTTAGGGCAGGCTGAAATAAGTACGCTTAAAGCAAAAGACGGAACCGTATTATATACAAGATTGATAAAACCATCGGATTTTGATCCGAATAAAAAATATCCGGTACTTGTTTATGTCTACGGAGGTCCTCACGCGCAGTTAATTACTAATTCCTGGTTCGGTGGAGCAAGTCTTTGGATGTACTGGATGGCAGAGCAGGGGTATCTTGTTTATACGCTGGATAACAGAGGGTCAGCGCACCGGGGATTTGCATTTGAAAATGTAATCCACCGTCAGTTAGGAACAATCGAAATTGAAGATCAGTTGACAGGTGTTGCGTATCTGAAAAGTTTGCCATACGTAGATGGAGACAGACTGGCTGTTCATGGATGGAGTTTTGGAGGATTCATGACTTCGTCTCTCATGCTGCGGGAACCGGGTGTGTTTACGACAGGTGTGGCAGGTGGTCCGGTAACGGATTGGAAGTATTACGAAGTAATGTATGGCGAACGTTATATGGATCGCCCTGAGGAGAATGAAGAAGGATATGAAGCTGCGAGTCTGTTGAATAAAACAGAAAATCTGGAAGGGAAGTTATTGCTAATCCACGGTTCGATTGATGATGTGGTGGTGATGCAACACAGTCATTCGCTGATTAAATCATTTATCGATAAAGGAAAGCAAGTTGACTTTTTTGTGTATCCTATGCATGAGCACAATGTGCGTGGGAAAGATAGGGTACACCTTATGCAAAAGGTACTTACCTATATTCTCGAAAACAATAAATAATTGCTGAAGAACTTTATTATAGCAGTATTTTCAGGAATCGTAATCTTACCAGCTGTTTATGCGCAAACAGAAGAGGACAGCCTGGCTTTGTTTCTCCCGCAAACGGTATATGCGGGAGAATTTTATATTCGTGCCGGCTACATGGATGCGATTCGTTCCAATTCATCGTACTCCTCTCGTTTTTTTATGGTAGGAGGAGGGGTAGAAATGAATCCCGGTGAAGGTAAATGGGGGATAGGAGCCGCAGCTGCTTTTGGTTATAAACACAAAAGTAGAAAGCTTTTTAATAATTTATTTCTACCTCATGTTCAGGTGTATACCGTGAGACGAATGTGGGCGGCAAAAGAAATGTCTTTTCTTGTTGGAGGGGGGGCGAGTTGGCTGACCAATGTGTATTCCGATTGGATGGTGTATAACTCTAGTTACGGGCAGTATTATCAGGAATCGGGTTATCAGAATTATGTCTCTGTGTTGATCAAATCACTTTTCAGATACAAAATAGGACTGGGAAAACGAAAAAAAGCAATGCTCCGGTTAGGCGTTTTTCTGGATTTGGATATTCCCGTAATGGCATATTCGGATAGGGGAGAGACGGACAGAAATTTACTGCCATACGCGAATTGGGCACATCGGTTTGGCATCCGAAGTGGCGTTCGTGTTGGTATCGGTAAATAGTAGAGTAATTGAGATTCTCACCTCAATTACAAAATCGGTTAAATCCCTGTAAATGCTTCTGAACTGGAATTTTATTTCGTATCTTCGAGCCGCAAAATATTGAGATTATGGCGGAGGCGTTGAAGGAACAACAAAAGACCGGAAAAACACCGAAAACAGATAAGAGTATTATTAAGAAAGCATTCACTTTGATGGCTACGGCCAAGACATTAGCTGAAAAGTATGAAGCAAATGCAAAAGTGACGGCCAAGTATGTACATGCAACATCGCGGGGACATGAAGCCATTCAATTGGCAACAGGGATGCAGCTACTTCCTCAGGATTGGGTTTCTCCGTATTACCGGGATGACAGTATTCTTTTAGGAATTGGAGTAACTCCCTACGAATTAATGTTGCAGGTTTTTGCAAAAAAAGATGACATATTTAGTGGAGGTAGAACGTATTACTCTCACCCTTCACTGGATCGAGATACAATGCCGAAAATCCCACATCAGTCTTCAGCGACCGGGATGCAGGCTATTCCTACAACAGGAGTGGCTATGGGAATTCAGTACAAAGAAAAGCAAGGATTATCAGAAGACTACAAAGGAGATAATCCGGTAGTCGTTTGTTCATTGGGAGATGCTTCCTGTACAGAAGGAGAAGTCTCTGAGGCATTCCAAATGGCAGCCTTGAAGCAGTTTCCGATAATTTACCTTGTTCAGGATAATGAGTGGGATATTTCTGCCAATTCGAAAGAAACCAGAGCGCAGGATATTTCGCATTATGCAAAAGGATTTAATGGTATTGAAGTCCGAACGATCGATGGAAGTGATTTTGAAGAATCGTATCAGACGATGGAAGAGGTTATTTCGATTGTGCGTAAAGAACGACGTCCGTTTATTGTTCATGCTAAGGTTCCTTTGTTGGGACACCACACTTCCGGAGTACGAAAAGAATGGTACCGGGATGATTTGGATGAACATGCAACGCGGGATCCGTATCCAAAGATGAAAGAATTGATGGTACAGGCTGGTTTTGATCAGGCTGATATTATTAACCTTGAGGCAGAAGTTCGTTCGCTGGTGGATGATGAATATGAAAAAGCATTCAATGCACCAGAGCCGGAACCATCTTCTGTAACGGATCATATTTTTGCACCAACACCTATTACCGAAGAAAGAGGAATACGCCAACCGGAAGGGAAAAAGCCAACCGTGATGGTCGATAGTGCACTTTTTGCTGTTCGTGAAATCCTTGGAAAGCACCCTGAAGCGTTGTTGTATGGACAAGACGTTGGTGGTCGTTTAGGAGGTGTTTTTCGTGAAGCAGCTACTCTTGCACAGCAGTTTGGAGATGATCGGGTATTCAATACTCCGATTCAGGAAGCATTTATTATCGGTTCAACGGTAGGAATGGCCTGTACAGGATTAAAGCCGATTGTCGAAGTCCAGTTTGCCGATTACATCTGGCCGGGATTAAATCAGTTGTTTACTGAGCTGAGTCGTTCGTATTACCTGTCAAATGGTAAATGGCCTGCTTCCGCTGTGATTCGCGTTCCTATTGGAGCGTACGGATCAGGGGGGCCTTACCACTCTTCGAGTGTAGAGTCTGTAGTGACAAATATCAGAGGAGTTAAAGTAGCTTATCCATCGACAGGAGCAGATTTGAAAGGATTGTTGAAGTCTGCGTTTTATGATCCGAATCCTGTGGTTATTTTTGAACACAAGGGATTGTACTGGAGTAAGATTCCGGGAACGGAAGGAGCTGTGACAGTAGAGCCGGACGAAGATTATGTGATTCCTTTCGGAAAAGCACGTATTGTACAGGAAGCAACTGAGGAAAACATACAGCAGGGTAAGTCTTGTGTGATTATTACGTATGGAATGGGAGTTTACTGGGCTTTGAAAGCTGCAAAAAACTATCCCGGACAAGTTGAAATCGTTGACTTACGGACATTAAATCCAATTGATACGGATGCAATGTATGCGGCTACTAAAAAGCATGGGAAATGTATGCTGGTTACCGAAGAATCCAAAGAAGCCAGCTTTACCTTAGGGCTTGCCGGAAGAATTCAGGAAAATTGTTTCGAAGCATTGGATGCCCCGGTTAAAATAGTAGGATCTGTTGATACACCAGCTATTCCGCTTAATTCGATCCTGGAAGCAGAATTGTTGCCAAATGCAGAAAAAGTAGAAAGTGTCCTGGAAGAACTTTTGGGATACTAAATAAGTTAACAAAAAGATTGTTGTAAGGGTAGGCAGGATGAAGCTTACCCTTTTTTAGTCTCTATAAAGCGATGCTGAATGATGCAGAGTAGATGTAAAA
>NZ_CFIGVI010000018.1:0-57982 GCF_984588085.1 Wandonia sp. | reverse complement strand
AACCTTCTGAGCCGTAATCAGATGCGCTATTCAGTTGCGCCACGAGGCCTTTTTGCTTCCCTTTAGCTATTGCTTACAGGGTTATTGCGGGTGCAAAGGTAATCATCTTTTTTAAATCCGCAAGTTTTTTTAATGAATTTCTGCGGTAATTCCCCGATCCAGTAACGCAGTACACATTGGTTCAAGTGCTTCCCAATCTCCTTTTTTTACAGAACACTTTCCATTATAGTGAATAATCATCGTACATTGCTCTGCCTGTATAGGCTCATGCTTACAAACTTTCACCAGCGCCTCTATGACAAAATCAAACGTATTTACATCATCATTAAAAACAATAAGATTACGTTGATCTACCAGTAATTCCACCAACTGCTCGTCAAACTCTTCCTTGGTCTTTGTCATATCCCAATAATTTTAAACTACAAAATTACAAAAAAGTAGCACAAGGTCTACCAATCTATCTCTTCATTTCTCACAAGAATATCCCAGGTGTGATCGGGAAGTAATTTCACCGTAGCGATAAATTCGAATGATTTTCCACTTCTTCCCCATTGTTCAGGGGCGATGAGAGAGAGTAAAAAACTGCCCTCCTCTTTCCGGTAGAAATGATAAACATGAGATATAATCGGAGTGAAACGGATTTCAGCCTGATAAATGCGTTCCGAAATTTCTTTACGAGCCTGAATCTTCTTTGCCTGTTCTGCCAACAGCTGCATCTGCTCATATATCTGCCCCAGCTGCTGATCTGTTTGCTGTTCCATAGCTGCTACGGAAAGCCCTTTAATTTTCCCCTTATCTTCCGGTTTAATTACTGCACTTCCTACGTGATGTCCGTATTCAAGACTATGCGGGTTTTCTGTAATCTTATCCGGATCGATAGGATTCACAAACTCTTTATTTTTTTTCTCTTTACTCATTTACTTCATCCTCTGCTACTCAACCTATAAAGATACGCAAAGGTTTTCAAAAAGTCGAAAATTCCCGATTCAGTTTGCAGACTATTTACAACAAAAAACCCCTGTTATCATCAGACGACAGGGGTTTCTTATATCTAAACAATCGGAATTAATTCACCGCTACTTTTGGCGCTGCTGCCAGAATTTCTTCATTCGCATTGTCTTCAAACTGCTTGAAATTCTTCACAAATTGCTCTGCAAGATGTAGTGCTTTCGCATCATAAGCAGACTTGTCAGCCCATGTATTTCTTGGTGTAAGGATTTCATCCGGAACTTCAGGACAAGTCACCGGCATTTCCAATCCGAATACTTCGTGTTTCGCGTACTCAACATTATCCAACTGTCCCGTAAGAGCAGCTGTAATCATTGCACGGGTGTATTTCAGGCTGATACGGCTTCCTACTCCATATTCTCCACCTGACCATCCTGTGTTGATCAACCACACACGAACATTTGTTTCTTTCATTTTCTCTCCCAGCATTTCTGCATACTTTGTCGGGTGCAGCGGCAAGAACGCTTTTCCGAAACATGCCGAGAAGGATGGTTGTGGCTCTGTTACCCCTACTTCAGTTCCTGCTACTTTAGCAGTATATCCCGAAATGAAATGATACATTGCCTGTCCGGGAGTTAAACGCGAGATCGGAGGTAATACTCCAAAAGCATCTGCCGTAAGAAAGAAAATATTCTTTGGATCAGTTCCTACCGAAGGCTCTACAATATTATCAATATGATAAATCGGATAAGAGACTCTTGTATTTTCTGTTATTGTTGAATCCGAGTAATCAGGAGCGGAAGTTCCTTTATAGAAACCGATATTCTCAAGAATCGCACCAAACTTAATCGCATTATAAATCTGAGGCTCCTTCTCTTTTGCAAGATCGATTGTTTTCGCATAACAACCTCCTTCAAAATTAAACACCGAACCATTCGCCCATCCGTGCTCATCATCACCGATCAATCGACGGTTAGGATCTGAAGAAAGGGTTGTCTTTCCGGTTCCGGAAAGTCCGAAGAAAATTGCCGTATCTCCCTCTTTTCCAATGTTTGCCGAACAATGCATCGAAAGAACATTTCGCTCATGCGGAAGGATATAGTTCAAAACAGAGAAAATACCTTTCTTAATTTCTCCTGTATATCCTGTTCCCCCGATAATGATCATCTTTTTGGTGAAGTTAATCACCGCAAAATTGTGCTGACGTGTACCGTCAATTTCAGGATCAGCATAAAATCCGGGAGCATTTATAATATGCCACTCCGGCTCAAAGTTTTCCAACTCTTCTTCTGTCGGACGCAGGAACATGTTATAAGCAAACATATTCGACCAGGGATACTCAGCCACAACACGAATATTCAACTTATATTCAGGATCAGCACAGGCGTACGAATCACGTACATACACCTCCCGATTCGCCAAATATGCCTTCATTCTATTGTAAAGCGCATCGAATTTTTCAGGAGTAAATTTGATATTGATATCACCCCACCAAACTGAGTTTTCCGTATTTTCATCACATACGATAAAACGATCCTTAGGTGACCTTCCCGTAAATTCACCGGTTTCAATAGCCAAAGCTCCAGTCTCCGACAGAACACCCTGCCCATTGATTATAGTTTCCTCTACCAACTCTGCAGGGGTCAGGTTCCAGTATACATTCCCCAAATTGTAGAGTCCGATTGAATCTTTCAAATTGGCATTCTTACCTCTCTTTCCAAATTCGTTCATAAAATTTCTTTTCTAGCAACCGCTGTTATTAATTAATACAAAATTAAAGTTAATTGATAAACGAAAACATATTTCGCATTATTGTTTTTCACATTTTCCGTATAAAACCTGTTGAAATAAATCTAAAATAATTGCATCTTATTCAATTTTCATCCTGATCCGGTACTCTTTCGGGTAATAATTGTTCATCCGGTTTCCCAGATTTTTTCCAAACCCAAGTACTTTCCCTTTGAAACACACTAAAACCCACCCTTTTGGTCCGTCGATCTGTATCGCTTCTCCTTTCAGGTAGTAAAGTGCTGTTTTCTCATCCAGATCAACTTTTGGAAAATCAGCAGGAACAAGAACTGCCATTCCCCATTCGTGATCGGGAATAAATTTCTTCCCTTCACCGGCTCCTAATCGAACTCCCCATTTCAAACATCTCAATTTATCAAGAATCAGCTTTCCTGTTTCCAGTAGAACCGTTGGAAATGCATAAAACTGTTCCCGATAATAGTGTATAGAGTAATTCGAATGTATTACCCGTTTAAGCAGTTCAGGACTATCAACTTTTTCCTCTCGTTTTTTCTTTTTTCCTGCCCTTTTCCCTGGCAAACCCACTTCTGTACTTTCCGTTTTTTTCAGTAAAACAAAGTAAAATCCTTCCGTTTTCATTTTATGTGGATAGCAATACCATCCTAACTCTCCTGTTCCTGCTGTCAGATTCCACTTATCCGGAAATTGTAATTGAACCGATTCTGCTCTTCCTTCCTCAATCCACTCCCGGATTTGTTCCTCATTCTCTTCTTTATTAAAAGTACAGGTAGAATACAAGACATAACCTCCCGATCGAACTGAAGGCCAAATATCTTCCAGAATCTCTCGTTGCCTTACCACACAGCGCTCTGCGTTCTCTTCTGACCACTCATCTCTCGACTGCTCATCTTTCCGGAACATTCCTTCTCCTGAACAGGGAGCATCTAAGAGTACAAAATCAAATACGGATCCCAACTGTGCAAAGTCCGCAGCTTCATTATTCGTAACGATACAATTTCCTGCCCCCCACTTAATAAGGTTTTCCCTCAACACCAATGCCCTGTTCCTGATAATTTCGTTTGCTACCAAAAGACCTCTACCCGATAAATAACTTAGTAAAACGGTACTTTTTCCACCGGGAGCAGCACATAGATCCAAACAAATCGGAGCGTCAGGTAGTTCAATATTTCTCAAAACCTCATCAACAAACATAGACCCCGCCTCCTGCGCATAATACACTCCCGCATGAAATAATGGATCAAGTGTAAAAACAGGGCGTTCCCGGAGGTATCTACCCATTGGACACCAGGCAATTTGCTCTTCCGAGTCAAAAACAGGATCAGATTTAAGAGGATTTAGACGAATAGAAACAGGAGAGGGTTGGTTCAGAGAGGACAGCAGCGCATCCGCATCCGGAATTTGTTCTCGAATGCGATATACAAAACGTTCTGGTAATTGAACCATGGGACAAAATTATAATTTCCTGTTTTTACAACAATATTGAGGCAAAAAAAATGTTACTTTTCATGAATTATGGATTTTATATCTGCAAAACCAAACTGTCATCGTATGATCTGGTATACACTAGTTATGATTATTGCAATGGGGTGCAACGACACCTCTGTACGAGAAAATATACTGCTGGAAAACGGTCGGAAACAACACCATGAAGAAGCGTTAAACTTTTGCCGTGAAAATGCTATGAATACGGAATATTACTACCTGCTTGATATGCGGGTTCACTCCGGAAAAAAACGATTTTTCATTTATGATTTCACTAAAAACAAGTATTCAGACACCGCTATTGTTACCCACGGAGCCTGTGATGTGTTTGCTGCCAATCCTGACAAATATAAAAAAGCAAAATTCAGTGATAAAAATAATAGTCATTGTTCATCGGAAGGAAAATATAAAATCGGCGGGAGAGATTACAGTTCATGGGGAATTCATGTCAAATACTGGCTACATGGGTTAGAAGAATCCAATGCGAGTGCGCAGGATCGAATCGTGGTACTGCACTCGTGGAGCGCTGTAACGGATGAAGAAATATACCCGGATTATTCTCCTTTAAGTTGGGGGTGCCCTGCCGTTTCAGATAATTTTATGAAAAAGATAGATCAACAATTGAAACAGACCGGAAAACCTGTCCTACTCTGGATAATTGGTTAATCATTTTAGTATTCGTCAACCGACACCCGCATAGAGAACAGGTAAAACACACCTTCTTCCAGCGGGGTAAAAACGGCCTTCACTTTCCCGGATGATTTCAAAGCCAGGGTCAAAATTCCCAGACCTCCGCCTCCTTTCTCCGTCAATTCTCCCTGGTCCAATTGCCGAATCAGCATTTCTTTCAATTCATCCCTCCTCAGTCCTTCAATACGGTTTAAGTGATATTCAAGCAATCGTTTTGTTCGATCGTCTATCAAATTTCCAAAAACAAGCACAAACTGCTGTTCCCGCTTATAAAACAACACAAACGAAACACCTGAAAATTCAGGATGATCCAATCCGTGCCGTTCAATATTCTGTAATCCTTCAACGGCAAGCGTAAAGAGTCGCTTGGAATTCTTTTTCGGCAGATTAAGTCGATCAATCAAATACTCGAGTTCAACCAGTATCGCATCCACCTCTTCCGTCAACAACTGCCCGGAACAGGAATACAATAAATCTACAGTCTGATCCCCCTCAAGGTGACTTATTACATGATCGATATGTGCATTTTCTCCGTTCAGAATGTATAAGTTTTCTAAACGTAGAACGAAAAATTATAGATTTCGTTGGCTAATTGCGAAAAAAATTTTTGCTACTGCCGGACAGATCTCTGTATTCTTCAGTGACAGGTTCAGGATTTGCTGCATATTCTTACGATCCGTATGCGGATACTCCCGACAGGCTTTCGGACGCCATTCATACACCGAACAGTAATTATCTTCCCCTAAAAATGGACAGGGAGCAGTCTGTAATACCCAATCGCGATCCGCATCCATAATGAGGTATTTTTTCTGAAACTCGGCTACCGGCATTCGCAAAGCTTTTGCCAGTCGCTCTATATCCACATCCCTGAATATAGGACTGGTGGTTTTACAACAATTGGCACACGCCAGACAATCCACTTCTTCGAACACTTCGTTATGTAACGTATGGAACAGGTTATCAACCTCTCTGGCATTCTTTTTCTTCAGCTTTCTTACCAGCGATTTGTAGTTTTTCTTCTGTCCTAATGCGGTATCAATATCGTTTTGGTACTTCATCTGCTAAAAATCGATCACAAAGTTAGGAAAAATGGTAGGTCATTTAATCAGTCCTTATTATATTTAGCCCTTCTAAAATCTCAGAGTCGTTCAATGGAGAAATACGATCTTATTGTTATTGGAGGAGGTCCCGCAGGTTATGCAGCTGCTATGCGTGCGATCGACTTCAAAAAAACCGTTTGTTTAATTGAAAAAGACCGTGTTGGTGGTGCCGGACTATACAACGGTGCACTTTCTTCCAAAACCCTCTGGGAAATGTCCCAAAAGGTCTATGAAGTAAATGAGGCTACACAACACTTAAGGAAAGAACAATTTGAGTTTTCCTGGGAAGAAGTAAAAAAAACACTGGAAGAAGCTCTCTTTGAGCGCAAGTTTCATTACTCTTGTCACATCAAGTTATTGCAATCGGCTACTGAAAAACAATATTTCACCTACGAAAGAGGTTTTGGGAAACTCCTGAATGAAAATGAAGTGGAAATCACCCGTTCCAATGGAGAAGGTAGTAAAACTATTTATGGAGAAAATATTATTCTGGCTACAGGGAGTACACCAAGAAAACTTCCTCACATCGATGTAGATGAAAAGACGATCCTTACTTCGGACGGAATAGAATCGATAAAAGACTATCCGAAAAGTCTTGTAATTATCGGAGCCGGGGTCATTGGCTGTGAATACGCTACGATATTTTCCAATTTCGGAAAAACAAAAGTCTACATCATTGACCGACAGGACAGAATTCTGCCTTTTGAAGATGAAGATGTATCAGCTATGGTAGCTGATAACCTGATCCGAAAAGGAGTTACGATTCACAACAATGCGCAACTTGAGCGTATCGAGAAAATCGGTAATGAAGTGGAATATGAACTATCCTATCCTGACGGACGAAGCGAAGTTATTCGTGTCGAAAAAGCATTGCTTTCCATTGGCCGGACGCCCAATTTGGAAAACCTGGGACTCGAAAATGCCGGTGTAATGCTCTCGACCCGTGGTGTACATGTAGAAGACAATGATACCGTAACCAATATCCCTAATATTTTTGCGGTAGGTGATTTGATCGGAAGAATTGCACTGGTCAATATGGGTGAAATTGAAGCCCGTTATACCGTTGAGCGTATTTTTAGTGAAACTCCGGTGAAAAAACTGAATTACGATAATGTTTGTACTATTATGTTCCTGCGTCCTGAAGTAGCACTTGTAGGAATGAATGAGCAACAGTGTATTAAACAAAATATACCTGTTAAAGTAGTAAAACTGGATTACTCGTTGATCTCACGGGCAATTGCCATGAGACGTACACAAGGATTCATTAAAATCATTGTTACCAATGACGATGAAATGCGTATTTTAGGTATGCGTGTAATCGGAGAGCATGCTTCAACGGCAATACAGGCAATAGGACTACTGATAAAAATGCACGAGCCGATTGAAACACTTTCCGAGCTGATTCACCCCCACCCTTCTATTGTGGAAGGTATTCAGGAATGTGTCCGTATGTTATTAAACCGTTCCCTCTTCAAAGCTTCTGTATTTGGCGATAAAATGGCATGTTACAGTCTTGTGGACGGAAAAAAAATACCGTTGGAACGACTTTAGACAACCATTTATCATGGTAATTATCCGAACATACAGAAAGCCGGTTTCAGAGTCCGATAAAGTATTAATTTAGTTAAAAATAACACAAGAATAAATGAGAAAAACAGCCGCTATGTTGCTTTTTTCCGGTGTAAGTACCTTATCCCTTGCACAGGAAAAAGAAATAAAATTTACGGAATATGACCTCGATAACGGCATGCACGTTATTCTGCATCAGGATAACAGTAATCCTATTGTAGCCGTATCTATTATGTACCACGTTGGTTCCAAGAATGAAAATCCGGAAAGAACAGGTTTTGCTCACTTTTTTGAGCACCTTATGTTCGAAGGAAGTCAGAACATAGACCGTGGTGAATTTTCCCGATTGGTAGAAATGAACGGAGGTGTACTGAATGCCAACACTTCTCAGGACAGAACGTATTACTATGAAATTCTTCCATCTAACCAGTTGGAGCTAGGGTTGTGGTTAGAGTCAGAAAGACTACTTCACGCGAAAGTGGACAGCGTAGGTATTGAGACACAACGGGAAGTGGTAAAAGAAGAAAAGCGTCAGCGAATTGACAACCAACCTTATGGTTCATTCATGGCAAAAGCTTTCTCCATGATGTTCAAGGAACATCCCTACCAATGGACTCCGATCGGAAGTATGGAACATTTGGATGCTGCTCAGGAAGAAGATTATATCAACTTCTACAAAACATTCTATGTTCCTAATAATGCGACATTGTCTATTGCAGGAGACATTAGTATTGAAGAAACCAAAATACTTATTGAGAAGTACTTTGCGTCTATTCCTTCAGGTGAAAAGCTGAACGCTTACCGGGATCTTGTTAACCTTCCTGCAAATGAGGTAGCTGAAAAGTACAACCTGAAAGAAAAGAAAATCAAAAAAGCTTTGGCAAAAACACCTGCTGAGGTAGCGTACAAGAAGTTATTTAAAAATGTTTCTGAAACACAGATTCCGATTCCTCAACCGACACAGGTTGAAGCTCCTTTAAGCGGTGTGTTTACAGACACAGTATACGATAACATTCAGTTACCGGCTCTTTTTGCCTGCTACCGTATGCCGGCACAAAACTCTCCTGATTTTTACTCCGTGCAAATGATGAACGAAATTCTGTCAGGAGGAAGTAGTTCCCGACTGAATAAATCAGTTGTAGAAAAAGATCAGTTAGCGATGACCATGTTCTCGTTCCCATTTCCTCTTGAGCATCCGGGAATGGCACTTATCTTGGGAATTGCCAACAGCGGAGTCAGTCTTGATAAACTTCAGCAAGGAATGGATAAAGAAGTAGCTCGTCTGCAAACAGAGTTAATCTCTGATGCGGAATATGAGAAAATTCAAAATTCGTTTGAAAGTAACTTCTACTCTTCCAATTCGACCATGTCCGGAATAGCAGAAGCTCTGGCAAATAACTATGTTTACTTCGGTAATACCAATCTTATCAATAATGAATTGGAAAAATACAAGAAAGTAACCAAAGAAGATATCCGACAGGCAGCGATCAAATACTTCTCACCGGAAAGAAGAATTCTTCTATACTACCTTCCGAAGGAAAATAACGAAGAAGAAAAGTAGAACCGTATTTCATCGAAAGAAAAAATAAGACAATGAAAAATATTATTTTATACACATTCATCATGGCGACTTTCGGACTTCATGCCCAGATTGATCGCTCAGTGCGCCCGCAAGCAGCAAAAGCTCCGGCTGTTAATATTCCGGACTCGGAAATTTTTGATCTTGATAACGGAATGACTGTAATCCTCTCGAAAAATGACAAAATTCCACGGGTTTCATTTAATCTGGTTATGGGAACTGATCCTATGCTGGAAGGGGAAAAAAGTGGTTTGGCAGACTTTGCCGGGAGTATGATCCTGTCAGGGACGAAGAATCTCAGTAAGGATGAATTGGACTTTAAGATCGATTACATGGGGGCAAACATATCTGCCAGTTCCTCTTCGATCTATGTTTCAGGACTGTCCAAATACGATAACGATCTGATCGCTATTCTTGCTGAGATCGTGAAAAATGCCAATTTCCCAGAATCCGAGTTCGATCGGATTAAAAAACAAAGTGCTTCTGCTTTGTCAATGACAAAGTCTGACGCCAACACAATGGCTTCTAATATTACCAATTCTGTAATTTTCGGAAAAAAGCACCCGAGAGGAGAAAGTATGACGGAAGAAACATTGGAAGCAATTACGCTTGATGATGTAAAGAATTACTTCCACAGTAAATTTACGCCCCGAAACAGTTACCTCGTTGTAGTTGGAGACATCGACGCTTCTCGCCTTCAGGAACTCATCAAGAATACATTGGGAAACTGGACAGGGAAGGTTGCTGAAAGTAGTAAATATGTTGTAAAACCAAATCAAAAAGGTAGTCGTGTTATTTTCGGGAAAAAAGCCGGAGCTGTTCAGTCAGTTATTCAGGTAGCAATTCCTCTTAACATTACACCGGGACACCCGGATGAAATCAAGGTCAAATTGATGAACCAAATCCTTGGTGGAGGAACATTTGAAGCTCGCCTGATGCAAAACCTGCGTGAGGACAAAGCATATACATACGGGTGTTACTCAGGCGTATCCATCGCCAGAACAGGAAGTTACTTCTACACTTCAGGAAGTTTCCGTAACGAAGTAACGGATAGTGCGGTTACTCAAATTCTTTCGGAAATAAGAACGATCACTGAGAATCCTGTAACCGAAGAAGAACTTCAACTAGCCAAGGCTTCGATGTCCGGCTCGTTTGTTCGTGCTCTTGAACGTCCTCAGACGATCGCTGATTTTGCTTTGTCTATCTTCCGCAACAAGCTGGACAAGGACTACTACAAGAACTATCTGAAAATGATCGAAGAAACGACGGTGAGTGACATTAATAAAATGGCCGAATCATATCTTGATTATGAAAATGCCTATATCATTGTTGTAGGAAATGAGAAGATTGCCGAAAACCTGCTTCCTTTTGATCAGGATGGAAAAATTGAGTATTACGATGCTTTCGGAAACCCGGAAACAGGATTCAAAAAAGCAGACATTTCTGCTGAAAAAGTAATTGAGAATTATATTCTGGCGGTTACACAATCGAAAACAAGAAAAGAAGCAGAGCAAAAAATAGGAAAGATCAAATCAATGACACAGGTGATGACAGCCACTCCTTCCGGAGCCCCTGTAAGTTTTGATATGTACACCTATCTAAAGACTCCAAGTTCTGAAGCGATGGAAATTCTTTTCAATGGTCAGGTAATGCAACGTACGTTCTTTAATGGAAAAGCAGGTGGAATGGAATCATCCCCTATGGCAGGAGGACAATCAATCGAGTATTCTGACGAAGAAGTCGCTGAAAAGAAAAAAACGATTGGTCTTATTCCCGAAGTAAACTACAGTAAAAACGGAGTTAAGTTCAACCTTTTAGGAATTAAAAAGGAAATGGGGAAAGATTATTATGTGATTGAAACAAGTACTTCAAACTCGGTAACACAGGATTACTATTCTGTTTCCACTTTCCAGAAAGAACGATCCAGTTCTGTAACTACAGTAGATGGAGAAACTTCATCATCCAGTATGGAATATCGTAAGTTTAATGAGGTTAACGGAATTTTGTTCCCTCACGAACTTAGCCAGATGGCCGGTTCTATGTCATTACTGGTTGAAGTAAAATCTATCGAGATTAACAAATCTATCGACGATAAGAAGTTTGTAAAATAGTAGTAGAATTTATTTATAGAAAAGAGGAACGGTAGTACCGTTCCTCTTTTTATTTAGTTTCTAAGGTTCTGAAAAATGCATGTAGAGCTTTCCTCTCTTCTTCTGAAAGAACAAAGCCTGTTATCTTTTCCGACTGATTGAAATTTCCGCTTCCTCCTTTTGCATAATAATCCAGTACCTCATCAATGGTTTGTACTGATCCGTCATGCATATACGGATATGTTTTTGTCACATTGCGTAACGATGGAACCTTGAACTTTCCAAAATCTGTCGAATCTGCAGTTATCCTGTACCTTCCTCCATCTCTTCCATTCCCGCTACCGTTAGACTTGATCTCAAACGAAGTAAAAAACGGAGCCGGGTGACAGTCCGTACAATGTAACTGTTCATCAAAGATCCTGTATCCCTTCAGTGCCTGCTTATCAAGTTCTTTTCCCAGAAAATAATAATCATCAAACGGACTGTTCCAGGCAGTCAATGTACGCTCATAAGCGGCTAACGCACGTGTTAGTACCCACACATCAAACTCCCTGTCAAAAATTTGTTTTGCCAACTCATTATACTCACCGATATTGTGAAGTTTTTCCACTAATTCACCTATCTTTTCATACCCCATTTCATTCAAATCGGTTATCGGAACGACCGCCTGCATTTCAAGCGTTTTGATTTCTCCTTCAAACATAAAATGAGGTTGATAGGCTACATTGATTAAGGAGGGTGCATTTCGCAAAGATTTCCGACCATAAACTCCATTAGAAAGTGGTAAATTATCGGTAAATGCTCTTTCAGGAACATGACAGGTTGCGCAAGAAACCGTATTATCAATACTCAGTCTGGGGTCAAAAAACAGTTTTTCTCCCAATTCCACTTTTTCAATGCTAAAGGGATTATCCTCAGGATGAATAGGCTCCGGATAAGGTGACGAACAGGAAAACAAGGTCACTAAACCAACCTGCAGCAAAAGAAATCTTGTTGCGGAAGAAGTGACTATACTCTCCCCTTTTCTCATTTTTATTCCGGCTTTCTGAAAATGTACAAAATTTCTCCGGGACTCAGGCGATACCGTTCGATCAGTTTTTCATCCAACTCTGTTTTCGGATTGTATTCCTCTACATCAAAACCAACAGTTTTTAACTTTTCAGGATAATCCAATCCATATAAACGAACATGGTCTTTTTGCCAAAAATGTTTCTCGCGCTCTTCAGGAGAAGTAATACTTTTATCCTCATACGTTTCTGAGCGCGTAAGATCCATAGGAACCTGAAATATCCCCCATCCACCGGGCTTCATCACGCGAAATAACTCACCCATACATTGTTTGTCATCTTCTACATGTTCCAGAACATGGTTACAAAAAACAACATCAAACCGATTGTCTTCAAGTGGAATATCATGCAAATCAAAGTGTATATCTGCTATCGGAGAAACCAGGTCTCCCGTAAGGTACTTCAGGTTATTCTGTTTTTTGAAATGCGGTAAAAAGCACTGTTCAGGTGCAATATGCAACATTTCAATCTGCTCAGCCGTGAAAAAATCAGATTTATTAAGTAAATACAACCAGATCAGACGATGTCTTTCCAATGTCAGATCATACGGGCATAATACATTCTCCCGGTGCGCTACTGCTGATCCGTACGAAAGAAACTTGCGGAAAGATCGTTGACAAACGGGACACTCTACCTTATCCCCTTTATACAACATCGGAGCTATTTGCTTAAAAACATAACTCATTCGTATCAAAACAGGACGCGGCAACGTATTCAACAGAAATTTATACAGTTTCTTCATCTCGACATAGTTCCTACTACTGATCCCCGGTCAAAACCCATTAACAAAGGACTGTTCAGTAAATTTCCGTAAAGTTACTTTTCCTGCTCTAAAAATCGATACTTTCGTTCAGTAAATGTTGCGTGTGTTCACTGGAAGAATTCTTCAAATATGCTTTTTTCTTCTGCTTTTCTTTCCTCCGGAACTTAAAGCACAGGAGAGTAAGCTCTTTGATTTCAAAGACTCCAGTATTCATTATAACCTCTATAAACGTCGTTGGATTATAGATATAGGAACTGGTTTTAACAGCACTCATCTTTCTTATAATCTCAAATATGACGGTCATGGTAAAGTAAATATGATTCCCAATACGCCGTTTGTATTTCAGGCCGGGGTTCATTATCTGGGGGTACGTTTGGGGCTGACATTTAAATTACCTGTCAATACGCTTAACCCAAAGTTGTATGGTAAGTCCAATTACCTGAATCTCGACCTGGGATTTGCTATTAAACGAATAAATTTTGCTGTAGACATCAATTACTTCAAAGGATTTGCCTACTTAAATCAACAGGCAGTAGATACAGTCGCTTTACCAGAGAAACACGGGATTCACCCGGATTATACAACAGCTACCGTAGGGTTACATGTTCGTTATTTTTTCAGAAAGGGTTTTCATTACAAGGCTTTTCAGGGAAAAGTTGCTGACTATAAAAGATCTTCGCTGAGTCCGTACATCTACGGCTATCTGGGTGGAATTGGAATCAGTAACGACAAAAACTATCTTCTTTCCGATTTTCAACGCACAGTATCTCAGGATAACTCCAATATGAACCGTTTGGGTTCCTTTGAACTGGGAGCTATCCCCGGACTGGCGTATGTCTATAAAAAAGAGTGGTTTCAGGGTGGCATTCTTGCCGGGTTCGGCCCTTTATTACAGGTTAAATCCTATAAAACCCCTGATAACTCCAGAGGTTTCCTAGGCTTAAGTACTCGTACAGATTTGATGTTGGTACTGGGTGTTCAAAAAACCAAATGGTTTCTGAATCTTTCAGGCGAATTCCAGTTCAGACGGATAAATATCAAAAACATAAATTTCCAACAGTATTATTTTGACGTCCGTCTGTCCGGAGGGTATCGCTTTAAGGAAAAAGCAAGGAAGAAAAAGAAATAACCATTATTCCTCCTCTACCACAGCAACCTGTAGCTTCATCTTTTTCTCTTCTTTTTTTATACGCCACTTTACCAGAATGACACTCAGTAAAAAATAAGCTACGATTTGAATAACCAGTTGTTGTATATTAGGCAACACTTGCTCCAATGTAGCACCTTCCATCAACAGATGTTTAAACGCACTAAGGAAAGGAGTTAACGGTAAAGTATTGGCCAGCCACTGAATTGGAGTTGCCATTGCAAAAATAGGCCATGTATATCCGCTAATAATAAACCCGGGAGCTGACAACAGCATCAAAACCTGAGTAGCTTTCAAGGCATTCGGTAGCATTGCACTTATCATGACCCCTAAAAAAGTTGCCGAAACGACAAACAAAGCAGACAAAACAATAAAATTAAATGGTCCGGACGGCAAAGGTGCATCGTACAACACATGAAACCCATAGAATATTCCCACCATTGGGATGGACAATACCCACACTGGAGCAACCTTAATCAATACGGTCGCCAATGCAGATTTTGTTTTACTTACGACTCCTTTCCCAAATGAGTTATTCTCTACCTCAAATGCAATACTAACCGCCATTGCCAATAATATCACCTGCTGAAGAACGACAGTAAGCATAGCCGGCCACATAAAAGAGAAATAATTCCCGGTTTCATTAAATACCTTAACATAGTTTTGCTTGAAAGGTTCGTACTTCATCTTAGCTTCCGCACCAGACATTCCTCTCCTCTGCAAAGCCTTAATTTCAGCACCTGCTGCAAAAGTCCCCAACGAAGTCTGAATACTTTTACTCACAAAATTTGCTGTCAATAAGTTGACCGTATTACAATACACCATTACTTCCGGATAACGCGCCTGTAAAATATCAGCCTCAAAACGATCGGGAATAATAACCATCGCCGAAGCATCTAATTTCACCATATCCGCTTGCACATCATTGGATTCCGCAAGTACTTTTTTAATCTCAATCCCTTCGTTATCCGCCAGCATTTCCAATATCTGTAAGCTCATCGGGGAATTGTCCCGATCCACTACTACCACCGGAAGCTCCGTTGCTTTTCCCGATTTATAAACAGAAGCCAGCATTACTGCATAAATAATCGGTGCAGCAACGAAGACTAATAACAAAGTCGTATTGCTGAAAAACATTTTAAACTCCCGACGCACTAAATACATTAAATTTTTCACCGTATTACTTTTTAAGAATTACAGATGCATTCACCAATAAATCCGTCAAATCCTCTCCTGCATCCGAAGGGACTAATTTCACTTCATAAAAAGCCTCGTCTATTTCAAGGTTGGGATAAGGACTGGTCACATCGGCATAACGGGCCAATTGTTTAACATTCTGAACTTTTACGCGAACATCTCTGTTTATATACGGAATAGACAAAGTAATCTCTTTTCCTTTCGTGTAACCGGCAATCTTTTTTTCCCCGATGGTCATCCTGAAATACGTTGAATTCGGAATATACCCATTGAACAATGCATAACCGGCAGTAGCCAACTCTCCCTCATGTAGAGAGATCGTTTCAACCTGCATACTGTTGGTTGCGATAATGTATTTCTCGGAATACGCAATTTCTACTTCCTTCAATACTCCCAATGCCTGTTGTTGCTGACCATACGCCGCATTACGGGTTTCAAAACGGGTTCCTTTCTCTACTTCTGCCCATTCCGCATTCACAGCATCCATCTGGGCTTTCGCAGCATTGTATTTGGCCTGAACTTCATCAAACTGCTGGGGTGCCATCAATCCTTCGTCAAACATTGCTTTCGAACGGTTAAATGATTTTTCTGCATATACATATTGCTCCTTTACAGCTTCCCGTTTAGCCTTCAATTGTTTTCTCTGATTTTCAGTAGCTCCGTTATTTGCCAACGTACTTTGTGCACTGGCTGCCTGAACAACCCCTGAAGCTTGCTCCAACTTAGCATCAACTTCAGGAACATCCAACATCGCTAATGTATCCCCCGGTTGTACCACATCTCCTTCCTGAACATAGATCTCAAGTATTCTACCGGTCACTTTAGGTGTAAAAGAAATTACCTCCTTTTTTATCTTGCCCTGAATCGGTTTTTCCTGTGGAGCAGAACAAGCTGTTACTAAAATGGCTCCAAAACCTATTGTAATGACATTTTTTATCTTCATGATTGTTTTATTATTTTAAAGTGGTTACATCTAAAATCCCCGCGGCTTCCAGATATTGAACAGCAGCTCTTCTCTGCTGAAAAATAGCTTGTGCATATTCCTGTTGTGCCAGTTGCAAATCATTTTCAGCCTCCAGTAACTGAAGCGATTTTATTAATCCTACTTTGAATTCTTTCATAGCTTGTTCCATGGAATTTTCGGCTATTTGCAAAGCCGTTTTTTTCACCTCCAGACGATCTCCGGCTATTTCCAACTCTACTTTTTGTTTTTCGAGTTGAAGCGTTATTTTTTCTGAAACATCATCCCGTTTGTTTTGAGCAATTTGTAAATCAATTTGCGCCCTTTTTGTTTCGTTGATTCCTTCTCTACCATCAAAAAGATCCCACTTTAGTCCAACCCCCGCAATAAATACAGGAGCAGCAGATATAGAGGAAAATGTATGATCCAGAGGTTGTTGCGTTGTCAATGATGGATCTGTAGTTCGCAACCTTCCATTATGTAGCCCAAAATATCCTACAGAGGCAGAAGCGCCAATCTTCGGCACCCACCATTTTTTGGCTGCTTTCACTTTATACTCATTAGCCAGTACTGCTGCATTCAGAGCAGTTATTTCCGGTCTGTTTACCGGCTCGACAACAAAAGAAACCGGCATAATAATCAAATCTTCTTCTATTTTTTCCAGCCTATCGTACTCTATTTTTGTAATTGTATGCAGACTCAACACGACCAAACGTCTTTTTCCTTCATATTCTTTATACTTGGCTGCAAGCTGACTCACCGCAAGTGTTACTTTATTGTATTCATACTGCGTAATCAACCCAAGACTCAGTGCTTTTTCTGCTACTTTCAGGTTTTCTTCCAGCCGTTTGCTACTTTGATCCAGCGTTGCCTTAACTAATTTCAACATAGCCAACTGATCATACAGAGCAGTAACATTTTGGATGATTGCATTGCGATCGGTTTCCAATAAAGCGGTTTCCGCTTCAAGTCGTGCTTCGTTTGCTTTTTTTAGATTGCTCACCTTTCCCCCGGAAAAGAGCAGAAAGGAAGCTTTCAGGTCTGCCTGTGTAATAAAGTTATCCAGCTTATATCGGTTTTCGTGTTCCGGAAATGCCATTTGCAATTGTGGTATGGCAAAAGCAGGTGTCGTCAGATTGGAGGCTGCATAGGCGTATGATTCTTTTGCATTCAATTCAATACGGGGCATGTAAGCATCCTTGATTCGTTCCTGATCCAGTTCAATGCGTCTTAATTCCAGTTGTTTGTTCTCAAAAGCATAATCCTGTACCAGTGCACTGTCAATTACCTCCTGTAATGTTGGAGGAGTCTGCGCTGTCACCCGAACCTGCAGCGTGCCGACAAGTAATAAACTGACGAGGGCAAATTTGTTGTTTTTCATTTTGTTTCATTTTCACAAAACAAAATTACGGAGGGTTATCCCCCTGAAAATTCACCTATGTTAAGAAATAACGGATTAACTATTTTTCACAATTTTCGCTCGGACGCGACTTAGACTTTGCGGTTTTACTCCTAAATAAGAAGCTATATGTTGTAAAGGTGCGGAGTGAAATAAAGCTTCCTGATTGCTGATCAGGTTTAAATAGCGTTGTTCCAGAGAATCTGATTGAAATTCTTTTACCCGTTCAACCAGCCGGACATAAGCAAACTCTGCCATTTTCCGGGCAATACGTTCTATTCTCGGATGTTCTTCAAATAAGGCTTCTACTTTGGAAAAACGAAAAGTGATTACTTCTGTCGGTGTCAGTGCTTCGAAATAACTCTGGCTTGGTACTTTCTTTAACAAGGATTCATAATCCACACAAATGTCCCCGACCAGAAAAAAATTATAGGTAAAATCATTTCCATCAATAATCCGGTAAGAACGAATCATTCCCTGTTTGATAAAGTGAAAATGATCAATATGTCTGCCTATACAAGAAATATCTTCTCCCTGACGAAACCGTTCTTCTTTCCCAAGTTTTTGCATGAGGCATATTTCCTCATCACTTAAACCGAATGTGTGCAAAAATTCGTCAAGTTCCATACCCTAATTTACATCCCTGAGATCAGGATTGCTAATGCTTATAAGAAATTTATTTTTTCTGTATCCGCAGGATAGTCTGGCACATACCGATTCCGTCTACTATCTCTTCTACTTTAAAACCAGCTTTGTCCACCAGTTTGAGAAACACACGGGAATCATACATCTGACTATTACCATTTGCTACAGCCGTAAAATACAGTGACGTCTGCTGCAATGCAAAGGCAGAAGCTCCAAATTCCTGCCGATCCCAAAACGGCTCCATGATATACACATACCCGTCATCAGTTAATGCTTCATGACAGCGTTCAAGAATGGATACGATTTCATCATCCGAGAAGCAATCCAAAAACTGACTCATCCAAATGGTATCGTGTCCTTTTGGTAATTGGTTTGCAGGGTCCAACAGGTTTGTAGGAAAATACTCTACCCGATCCTGTAATCCATGGCGTTCAATATTCTTCTTTGCCATTTCTATCTGATTTGGCAAATCCACCATGGTAATTTTCACATCCGGATGATACTGGGCAAACTTTATGGTAATTTTCCCGGTATTGCATCCAATATCCATAATACGTTTTGGTTCATATTTGAAAACATGTCGGTAAGCAGCCGGAAAAGCATCATCTGAATACAAATGATCGAAATTAAACCAGCTTTCCTTCACTTTTTCAGGTAGATGTGCCAACCCTTCATAAACGGTTGCCCATTCTCCAAATACTTTCAAACCTTCCGGTTTCCCATTTCGTACAGATTCCTCCAGATAGTAGGCTCCCAGGTAGTTTACATCATGTGTAAAATCCATGTTAACTCTGGTCAGCTCATGATTCTGAAGAAGAAACGATACTTTAGAGGCTGTATATTTCCCCTCTTTTTCGTGAACAAGTCCCATTCCAATACCTGCTTCGACCAAAACACGTACACCGTACTCTTTTAACCCGGTTTCACGGGCAATATCTTCAAGTGAAATTCCCTTACGTCCGCTTTTTATAATCGCATCCAGAATTCCCAGGTTACGCATGGCACGTGCCGCCTGAAAAATAATCGGACCAAAAGAGATCCACTGGGCATATTCAAAAACCTCTGCCGCCGTTTGTTTATCCTTACTGAATGTATTCATGCTTATTTTTTCTTTAGACGCAACACGGTTTGACACATACCGATTTTATCAATTACATCTACAATTTCAAACCCTGCTTTCTCTACCAGTTTAAAGAACACTCTAGAGTCGTACATCTGACTATTCCCGTTTGCGATAACTGTAAAATAAAGAGAGGTCTGCTGTAAAGCAAAGGCAGATGCTTCCAATTGCTGACGATCCCAGAAAGGTTCCATGATGTATACATATCCATCCTCTGCAATCGCTTCGTGGCAACGCTCTAAAATGGATACGATTTCGTCGTCCGAAAAACAGTCCAGAAACTGACTCATCCAGATTGCGTCACGACCTTCAGGTAATTTATTCGCAGAATCTAACAAGTTAGTTGCATGAAATTGTATTCTGTCTGACAGACCATTTTCAGCAATATTCTTTTTCGCCATTTCGATCTGTCCCGGTAAATCCACCATCGTAATTTGAATATCCGGATTGTATTTGGCAAACTTCATGGAGATTTTACCTGTATTTCCTCCTATATCCAAAAGGCTTTTGGGTTGGTACTTAAAAACATGATCAAATGCTTCCGGAAAAGCATCATCCGAATAGAGATGATCAAAATTCAGCCAACTCTGTTTCGCTTTGTCCGGCATCTGCGACAATCCTTCATATACGGTAGCCCAGTCTCCAAAAACTTTCAACCCGGCCGGTTTACCAGTGCGAATGGCGTCTTCCAGGTAGTAGGTTCCTTCGTAGTTTACATCATGTGTAAAATCCATATTAACGTTTGTCATCGGATCATTTTCGATCAGATATGCCGTTTTTGTAGCGGAATAAAGTCCTTCGTTTTCTAACACAAGTCCCATTCCCAAACCGGCCTCCAGTAACACCCGAACACCATAGTTTGAAACTCCTGTTTCTTTAGCAATATCTTCCAATGTTTTCCCTTTACGCCCTCCTTTGATCAGCGCATCAATAATTCCCAAATTCCGCATTGATCTCGCTACCTGAAAAACCACCGGACCAAATGCTATCCACTGTGCATATTCAATTGCTTCTCTCGCTGAACGTTGGTCTTTATTGAATGAATTCATAATCGTATTGCTTTTTTTAAACGACCAAATATAATTATTCTCCTATAAACAAAACCTTTTAGAAATACGGATTTATGTTTCTGAGGACAAATCCGACAAAATACCTAGTCTTTAATTGGAGTCAATGTAAAAATTGTGTATCCATCGGAAGTCTCCATCCTGTCCTGTTCGGCTCTTTTTTGTAACTCAGCCGGTAATTCTCCGTTACTTCTCGTGATGAAAACGACTACATGATAAGAAGAAAGAATATCCCAATCCATTTTCTCTTTATGTATCTGCTCCATTCCCGAGTTAACTATCCAATCTCCATTCTGTTCCGACAAACAAATGGATGGTTCTTTTATATAGTGACTTAACAACCAGTAATCCTGAACGATTACAAGTCGCTTATTTTCCGTTTTTTCCATGCTAGTTCTTCGAACCAGATTTGCATCCTCCTGTTTCATTTTGATGGTTCCAACAATTTCATGGGTATGCTCTACTTTGTATCTGTAGATTGGATATAAAACAAAATCAGCCAAGTTCAATACGATCAATACGGATAGAAACAACTTCTTCCAACGAATTGACATACACCATTCAAGCATGAAAGGCGTT
Organism: Wandonia sp.; assembly: GCF_984588085.1. Lineage (NCBI taxonomy): Bacteria > Pseudomonadati > Bacteroidota > Flavobacteriia > Flavobacteriales > Crocinitomicaceae > Wandonia > Wandonia sp. The sequence goes on along the minus strand of NZ_CFIGVI010000018.1, from coordinate 36,809 downwards.
AATAGAAAAGCAAATGGAGCAAAGTGCCGCATATCGTATGAAACCGCCCTGTCACTGATAAAAAAGAATGTCATCGCAGCAAAAAACAAACCTGAAAACAAAACAACCTGTTTCCGATCTTCCGACCCGGAAGTAAAAAAACGTACCAATAACCATCCCGAAGCGATACATCCCAGAACAGCTAAAAAATTCAGATTCACTCCTACATTTGCAATCACTTTTTGAAGCACCGGAAAAAAACGGGTCACTATACCAACAGGGCTGCCTACCGCATAAAAGAGATCACCGAATACATCATGTGTCAAATGGTTATAGGTTCCTGAACGTATCGTACTACCGGGTGTCTCTCCCTTCGCAAGAAAAAAGATGTAAATTACGACCGTTGCTATTAGCAGAGGAATGAGATAAAGCCCCCATTTTCGATTTCTTTTATCTCTCTTCAATAACCAGATCAGTACAAAACTTCCCACTCCAGCCCAGCTAATGACCAAAAAGGATGATTTCAGAAAAAAGCCAACCAGTACATAAACGAAAAGGAGATACAAATTGAGTAATGAGACAGATTTTCTCAATTTCAGAAGAAAAAGAACAAAATAAGGAAAGAGGGCTAGTAATAATAAATCTCCCCCGTAGTACATGATAGTGTGCCAATAAAACAACTGGTTCGTAACAAGAGTAATGAGACTTCCCCAGACAAGAACAGTCGAAAAGCCTAAAACCCGGAATAAACGGTAATATCCAAAGACAGATAGAGATAGAGCCACTGTAGTAATCAGTTGCAACGCCGTATTCATACCAATCCCTACCTTAATCAGAAGAAAAGGAAAAACCCATTGACCGGGTGTCCACCAGGATAAAAAGTACTGGTAATTTCCCCCAACCACAGGGTAACTGACAATATTCCAATCTCCTCCTGCCATGTATTGCTCCATAGCCTCAAATCCCCGGGAAGCATCAGCAAAAACAACCGGACCAAAAAACCAGCACTGCACTATTATTATTGCAAATAATAGAAAAAACAAAGGTTTCAGTAGTCGGTCAAATATCATATCAATTTTTGGTAACTTTCCACTCTTTCCGAGGGATAAAGAACATCAGCAACATTCCTAAAATAAAGAAAAAAGCTACGGAGAGAACCGAATAACGAATAGATCCTGTTACATACTCCATAAAACCAAAGAAAAAAGTTCCCAGTACAATTCCTACTTTTTCCGTTACATCGAAAAACGAAAAGTAAGAAGCGTGATCCTTTGTTTCAGGAAGCATTTTTGAATAGGTCGATCGGGATAAAGCCTGTACCCCTCCCATAACCAAACCTACCGTTGCTGCAAGGAAATAGAATTGTACCGCTGTTGTAATAATAAAAGCCGCGGCACAAACACCTATCCAGATAATAATACTGATCATCAGCGTTCGTATATTTCCTATACGGCCAGACAACCAGGACATCAGGTGAGCACCTATAGCTCCGAGAATTTGAATCAAAAGAATAGCTACAATCAACCCCGAATCCGGCATGTCATGAATCTCTTTCTTTGCGAATAAAGTAGCCATCAACATTACAGTTTGTACTCCTGTGTTAAAGGCAAAGAAAGAGATCAGAAATCTTTTCAGACTTTTGGTTTTTCTAAACTCATTAAATACCGTTTTTAATTCTTTAAAGCCCTTCCAGATATACCCTTTTTCTTTCGGTCGTTTGTATACATTATCCGGTAATACACGGAAAGTAAACTGGCTGAAACCAATCCACCAAAGACCTACAAAAACAAAGGACCACTTAGCAGGAACACCAAAGCCTTTTATGGACACCAAAGCTAGCAACAGTAATATCATCGCCCCAAAGTATCCCATCGAAAACCCTCTGGCTGAAATCGCATCCTGATCTTTTGGCTCTGCAATTTCGGGTAAAAAGGCATTATAAAACACAAGACTATTCCAGAAACCGATAGATGCAAAAAATACAGAAATAAAGGACCAGTATATATAGTCCGGATTAAAAAAGAACAGTGTCATACTGGAAATTGACCCCAGGTATGCAAAAAATTTCAAAAACTTCTTCTTAGACCCGGTGTAATCAGCAATACCACTCAACATGGGCGAAGCAAAAGCAACTACCAGAAAAGATAATGAAAGTACATAAGAGTACATGGTACTGTTTGAAATATAAGATCCGAAAAAATGTACGTAAGTATTATCCGATCCATTTTCACAGATAGACCCCAGGCAATCCCGGGTAACGTTATCGTAAAAAATAGGGAATATTGCTGATGAGATAACAAGATTATAAACAGAATTTGCCCAATCGTAAAAAACCCATCCTCTTATTATTCGTTTATCTCCTTTTAACATGAAATGATTTTGAACAAAAGTGAAAAAAATATTTGAAACTGGTTTAAACTTTAAGCCTTCCACCCTCATTTTCATCATGAACCGCAGGATTGATTCGACAAATTATTTATGTCCATCGGTAAAGCCTTTCTTTTTTCGGGAAATCGAATATCTTTGTACAAAACAAATCAGTATGGCAAGTAAGAGAGATTTAAAAAAACATTTGAATTACCTGATAATCGATGTTGTGGAAGAAGCATACAATGTACAGCTGTCTAATCCTAAAAAAGTAGAAGAATCAGACAGCTTCATTGATTCAGTACTTGAGTTTCATGATACAGTAATCACACGAATCAACGAAGCAAAAAATAAGGCTGATTTCAGACCTATACGTGAAGAAATTGAGCAAAAAGCAATGGATTTTTTCCAGGATGTTCAAAACATGTACTAAAAACAAAAGTACATGATGGACTTTTTTAATCAATTCGAACCGTTACTACGCACGTTTTGGTTCATAGCCATTCCTGCCTCACTTATCTTTTTGGTACAGACTATTCTTACCTTTATAGGAGGTGATGCTAGTGACGGACTGAACGCCGACTTTGACGGCGATATGAATGCCGACTCAGACGGTCCTTTCCAGTTATTTTCTCTTCGTAACCTGATCAACTTTTTATTAGGCTTTGGTTGGGGAGGGATTTCCTTTTGGAATTCAATCGAGAACAAAACCATTCTCATTCTGGTTGCAGCGGTAATTGGTTTGGTGTTCCTGTTTCTCTTTTTCTTTATCATTCGTCAGATACAGAAGCTTCAGGAAGACAACTCTTTCCATATTTCCAAGACACTGCACAAAACGGGAACGGTTTACCTCAGAATACCGGAAAATAAGACCGGAGTCGGAAAAGTTCAGGTCAGTGTGAATGGTTCGGTTCACGAATTAAATGCGGTTACCTCAGGGGTAAGACTCGAATCCGGATCGGTAATTCGCGTTCTGGAAGTTCTGGATGACAATTTATTATTAGTAGAAAAACTCTAACACTATGGATTCAATTTTCATGTCTCCCATCGCCATAATAGTCGTTTCAGTCATTGTACTGTTCGTTACTATTTCTGCTTTGGTATCCCGCTACAAGCGGTGTCCTTCGGACAAAATTCTTGTTGTTTACGGTAGAACAGGAGGAAGTTCAGCCAGATGTATCCACGGAGGTGGTGCTTTTATCTGGCCAGTTATCCAGGATTATGCTTATCTGGATCTGAAACCGATTTCAATCGAAGCAAATCTTACCAATGCATTATCCCGTCAGAATATTCGCGTTGATGTACCTTGTCGTTTTACAATTGCTATTTCGACAGAGCCTGATACAATGGGAAATGCAGCAGAACGTTTGTTGGGACTTACCCCTGATCAAATTCAGGAATTGTCAAAAGACATCCTTTTTGGCCAGTTGCGTTTGGTTATCGCTACTATGACGATTGAGGAAATCAACACAGACAGAGATAAATTTCTTGAGAATATTTCTAAAAACATAGATACCGAATTAAAGAAAATCGGTCTTAAACTAATTAACGTTAACGTAACCGATATCAAAGATGAATCCGGTTATATTGAAGCACTTGGAAAAGAAGCTGCTGCAAAAGCAATTAACGAAGCTAAAATTAGTGTTGCCGAGCAGGAAAAAATCGGGGAAACAGGAAAAGCACTAGCTGACCGTGAAAAAGACGTTCAGATTGCCGAAACCAACCGTGACCGCGATGTTAAAATTGCTATCACGCAAAAAGACAGAGAAGTTAGTATCGCTTCTGCAATTAAAGATGAATCGATTGGTAAAGCAGAGGCAGAGCGTGATACACGTATTAAAACATCTGAAGCAAACGCTTTAGCTGTTCGGGGAGAGAATGAGGCAAAAATAAACATTGCCGCATCTGATGCTACACGGAGAGAGAGAGAAGCAGAAGCACTTCGTCAGGCAATTGCTGCTGAAAAAGTACAACAAGCGAAAGCACTGGAGGAAGCTTACATAGCAGAGCAGAAAGCTGAACATGCTCGTTCGGAACGAGAGAGATCGACACAAGTTGCCAACGTCATTATACCGGCAGAAATCTCTAAACAACGTGCTATCATTGATGCCCAGGCAGAAGCAGAGCGTATCCGCGAAAATGCAAAAGGGGAAGCAGACGCTATCTTTGCAAAAATGAACGCCGAAGCGCAAGGTTTACATGAGATTCTTACCAAACAGGCAGATGGATACAAAGAGGTTGTTGCCGCCGCAGGTGGAGATCCGACCAAAGCATTCCAGTTATTGCTTATTGAAAAACTTCCTGAGCTTGTCAAAACACAGGTTGAAGCGGTTAAAAACATCAAAATTGATAAGATTACCGTTTGGGATTCCGGTAACGGTCAAAATGACAGTGGTAACTCATCAACGGCAAACTTTGTTTCCGGCATGATGAAAACAGTTCCTCCGTTAAATGACTTGTTTAATATGGCGGGGTTAAACCTTCCTACTTATCTGAAAGGAGAAGATAAAGGTCAGAAGAAAGCAACAAATAACGATTCGAAGCCTGAGAATCAAGGAGAATTACCAGATGCTCCTTCGGAAGAAGAATAGTATACAATACCAGCATATAGCAAAACAGGATTCGCGATCGGATCCTGTTTTGTTTTTTACAGATAAAACTTCTGTTGCGGGTTTCCGATTATAATTTTTATCGCCTACATTTGTCACCTGAACGATGAAAAAATTTGCAATCATTGACGTTGAAACCACAGGTGGAAGTCCCGGCTCTTCCAAAATAACGGAAATTGCAATTTTTATCCACGATGGTACCCGCATCATTGATGAATTCGTCTCACTTGTTAACCCTGAAATTGAAATCCCCAAATTTGTTGTTCATCTGACAGGGATTACGGATCAGATGGTGGAAACAGCTCCCCGTTTTTTCGAGATTGCAAAAAAGGTTGTTGAAATTACCGAGGACTGCATATTTGTGGCACATAATGTTGGTTTTGATTATGGGATGATCCGCAGCGAATTCAGATCGCTCGGATATGACTACAGACGACCTCAACTTTGTACGGTTCGCACATCACGGCAACTTCTCCCGGGGCATGAATCCTACAGTCTGGGAAAGCTGGCCCGCTCGCTTAATGTTGTTGTTGACGGAAGACACCGTGCAGGAGGCGATGCTATGGCAACTGCTGAAATTTTCACCATGCTCTTCGAAAAATCAGGAAGAGATCTTCAACACTTTATTCAGGATGAAATTAATCCTAGTATTTTGCACCCTAATCTTGATATAGGAGCACTGGATCAGTTACCGGAAAAGACAGGTATCTATTTTCTCTACGATGAAACCAATTCTCTCATCTATATAGGTAAGAGTAAAAACATCAAAAAACGGGTAGAACAACATTTGCGAAATACATCCGGAAAGAAGGCCGTTGAAATGCGAAATGAAATCTGTCGTATCGAATACGAATTGACAGGAAGCGAACTGATCGCATTACTAAAAGAGTCCAAACTTATAAAAAAACATACTCCCCGCTTCAACAGGAGACTCCGAACCAGTCGCTTTACACATGGTTTATTTGCTTATGAAGATCAACGGGGTTATATCAATCTGACAATTGATCAGCTAAAAAACAGGGTAGAAACTCCGATTACAACCTTTGCTGGTATCACTGAAGCTAAAAACGCACTACATAAAATTACAGATAATTACGAACTCTGTCAAAAGCTAAACGGTTTGTATCAATCTTCCGGGAGTTGTTTCAGATACCAGACAAAAGAATGTTTAGGAGCTTGTATAGGAGAAGAAGCTGCTGAAGCGTATAACAGACGTGTTGACGCTGCTCTGGATCACCTGTCGTTTACATCTCCCAGTTTTTTCATTCTCGATAAAGGCAGACAAAGAACTGAAAAATCAATTATTTTAATTGAAAACAACACGTATATAGGCTACGCTTATCTCCACTTTTCGGAATTAAAAAGAACAATTAATTACTGGAAATCGAAAATTGATATTCAGACGGAAGATCGTGACGACCGTTCGATTATTCAACAATTCTTACGAAAGAATACTGAAAAAGTAAAGACGCGAACGTTTGATTAGTTTTTGAAGAAACGTACATCTACTCTTCGGTTGGCTTTCCTGTCATTTTCGGTTTGCTCCGGAAAAATAAGAGGCTCTGTATTACTCATACCCTTCCAGCTCATCCGCTTTGTTTGAATTCCACTGTCTTTGAGTAACGAATATACCCGTTTTGCTCTTTTTTTAGAAATCCGTTTATTAGGCCCGCAACAGACGTGCCCCCTGATCACAATATGCAACGCTGCATTTCTCTTCAGAAAGTCTGACAGCGACTTTACCTCGCTATACGAATTTCCATAGAGCACATCTGAATTTTGTACAAAACGAATATCCAAAGCGATTGTTTCCCCTATTCTTTCCGCCGTCAAAGTATCAAAAACAAACACCTCTTTTCTTGATTGATAATCTGTCTGGAATACTTCTATAGGAGTTTCGACAAATGAACTATCTCTGTCTTTCCGGGTTTGTTCCGAACTGTTTGTCCGCAAAATTTCAGGTTCTTCGTACTGATAAAAGATTTCCAGTCTTCGCCACATTTGGAGGTTTCCCAAAGGATATTTGATAGAATCATAATTTTTACCGTAGATTCCTATTTCCGTGTACGACTTGTCTGCCAGCTCACCTAACTGTCTCCGGATTGCAGTTGCTCTTCTTTCCGATAATTGTCGGTTATAATCAGCCGGACCTACCGTATCTGAAAAAACACGTAACTTTATCAGGTAAAAAGGTGTTTCTTTCGCCGTTTGAATAAAACCATCCAATTTTTGTTGTGAGTATTCGGTAAGCGTGGTATCATTTGTATTAAAAAAGAATTCCGTTGTTTTTATCTGACCAAAAGCAACGGAAAAAGAAAACATCATAAAACCGAGAAGTTGAATAGTCAAAGGTTTCATACTAGCCTTTGTACGTCATATTTGCCAAAAAGGTTATGAAATATCAGATTCGGTTTGCATTTCCCTTCGGCTTCTTCCGTATCCATTTATAACGTTGCTTATTTTTCTTTTGACGTTTTGACGGATACAACCGATACAAGAAACTGGCTGAATGTTGCAGATAACTTGCCGGATGAGCCGGATAAGCCCGCCCTAAAGCAAACTTTGCTGAAGTTTCTATCTGCATCCCTATCCGATCCGTAAACCAAAAATTACTTCCCAGATGAATATTTGTCGTTATATGGTCAGACGAAACTGATGAAAACCGCATGGTATACCCCAATCCCAACGCGATGTACGGATCAAGCCAGGATACTTTCTTATACTTCATATTGAAACGATACTTTACATACCCGTCAAAACTTACAACATGCACGAGAGATAGAGTATTCACTTCATTGGCTATTTTACCCTGCTTCAATTGGTTGTACTGCAAAAGCCCTCCAACCCCAAATCCATATTTGAAGTTTCGCTCTGCACTTAAACGTGTCGGGTAAGGAAGTAAATGCCACGTTCTACCTCCTTTAAACAAATCTCCGAACGGAACATTGTAATCATCGATTGCCTGGTATCCCAATCCAAAAATCCAGGTGTGTTGAGGTTTTGAACGCCATCGATACTGTTGTGACAAAGCACTCCAACAGAACAGCAGAAAAAGACTACTGAGTACCAAACCCTTATCCACTATTCGTTTCCTTTCTCTCATGGTCTTCCACCCGGTTAACATTCTCATTTCAAAAAAAATGCGGCTGCGAATTTACAAATAAAATTCTATTCTACCGGAAAAAGCCAATGGCTAATCACCTTACAATCAATAAGTGATTCAAAATTCCAAAAAGTCCAATCTTTTCTACCTTTTTAAGTCTGAAAACAATCGTTTATGGTTAAATTTGTCGGGAATCTTAGAATGATAAATTATGGAAAAATTTCTCCGTAAGCTTTTCTCCATGGAATTGATGACAGTTGGACTCATACTATTCCTTGTAGCTATTGCCAGAGCAACATTTATTGAATCTGCTCATGGCACTCAGGCAGCCAAAGCTGTTATCTACAATGCCAAATGGTTCGAAGTACTTATGATCTACCTGTCTTTCAGCCTTGTGGCAAACATTTTCCGATACCGGATGTACACAAGGGAAAAAATTGCAGTCTTCTTTTTCCACATTTCATTTATCGTAATCATTATTGGAGCCGGACTAACCCGATATGTCGGATTTGAAGGAATTATGTTAATCCGCGAAGGAGAACGCAGTAATACAATCTATTCTTCTGATGCTTATCTCCAGATTATGGCGCATGATAATCAGAAGCAATATGAGTACAATAAGCCTTTGATTATGGCCGATTTTGCTGATAATTATTTCCTTCACGATTTTGAATTCCCCGGAATTCAGACGCCTTTCTCAATCGAATACCTGGACTATATTCCGAATGCCATCAGCTCGATAGAGACTGATCTGGAAAATGGAAAAACAATTCTCGAAATAGTCACTCCGGGAGAAATGGGAATGGATACTAATTATGTTTCGGAAGGAACTCTTTTTCAGCAAGAAGGGTTGGTATTGGCTTTCGAATATCCACAAGCGCCTCCTACGGCTGTTCATATCCAAAAATCACCGACTGGCTTTACGATGACTGCTCCTGCTGATGTAAACTATATGCTTATGAGTGATCAGTCATCCGGAGTAATTCCTGCAGACTCTGTCTCTGGATTTTATCAGGGGCGTTTGTATACCATGCAGGGAAACAACTTTGTATTCAGAACTGTACATGAGAAGTCGGTCATGAAGAAAGTCAAATCTCCTGTTAAAGATATGGGACAGGACGTACTGAAAATAAAACTAAAAGCCGGAAACGAAGAAAAAATCATCGAACTGGATGGTGGACAGGGACGAATCCCCGTACCTACTTTCTTTCAATTTGGCGGGCTGAATTTCAAACTGGCTTATGGCGCTTATCCTGTAAAGACACCTTTTTATCTTGCCCTCAGAGATTTCCAACTGGAACGCTACCCGGGATCTGATTCGCCCTCATCCTATGCCAGTGAAATTACAGTAATTGATGAAGAATTAAACAAGCAATTCGATCGCAGAATTTTCATGAACAGTGTAATGGATTACAGAGGATACCGTTTCTTTCAGTCCAGCTACGATCCGGATGAATTAGGGACTCGTCTAAGTGTCAACCAGGATTTCTGGGGAACCAATGTTACTTATTTTGGTTATTTATTAATGACGATCGGAATGATTATGACGTTATTTTCTCCGGCATCCCGTTTCCGTGAACTCAACCGAAAAATAGCGGGAATTCATCGCAAAAAAGCAGGAATGACAATAGTAGCTTTGGCGTTGAGTTTCGGTGCTTTCTCGCAAACACACGATACACTACACAACGGACACAATCACGATCATGACCATGATCATAGTGGACATGAACACCTGCATACACACAATTCCGAAGACACTTTACCTTCCAGTGAAACAAGTATCGCTCCTCATGAAGAAATGAGCGAAGAAGAGTTGTTAAAATGGAGAAAATTTGATGAAACTCCGATTTCTGCCGAACATGCAAAAAAACTGGAAAGTCTCATTATACAGGATTACGAGGGACGATTTAAACCCTTTCAGACAGTAGCACTGGAGATCCTGCGTAAAATCCACAGAAGTGAAACCTACAACGGGTTAACTGCGACACAGGTTTTCATGGATATGCACCTGAATCCTGAATATTGGATGAAACAACCTATTATTGCCGTAAGTAATGAAGTAATTCGTGAAAAACTGGCTCTTTCAGGTAAATACGCAGCTTTCAAAGACTTTTTTGATCCGATAACAGGAGAATATCTTCTTGAGGAAGAAGTAGAAAAATCAAACAGAAAACCAGCTACTAAGCAATCGGACTATGACAAGCAAATTATCAAAGTCAACGAACGGCTACAGATTTTGAACATCACGGTTATGTACAAATACCTGAGAATTCTTCCTGTAAAAAATGATCCGAATCATACCTGGTATCATCCGATGGATAAGTCTGCACCCTACAGTGATGAAGACTCACTTATGCCACGTGCTGTAATGACCTATTTTTCACAGTTAGCAATCGGCAAAACGGAAGGCGATTACTCCGGTGCAGATGAATGGCTTGGGCATATCAAAACCTATCAGCAAAAAATTGGAGCGAATGTGATTCCAAGCGAGATGAAAATAAACATGGAGATCAGCTATAACAAGCTGGATGTGTTTAAGAAATTGAGTTATGTCTATCTTATTTTAGGATTTGTACTACTGGTATTATTCTTTATCAGCATATTTACCAACTCCGACAAATGGATGCGTATTCCCAATCTAACGCTAACCACACTGGTTGTAGTTGCTTTTGTTCTTCATGCTGTGGGACTTGGAATGCGCTGGTATATCTCCGGACACGCTCCCTGGAGTGACGGTTACGAAGCATTGGTCTTCATTGCCTGGGTAACAGTTCTTGCGGGACTTGTTTTTTCCAGAAAGTCAAAAGTTACGTTGGGAGGAACAGCTCTTCTGACTTTCTTCATTCTGTTCGTCTCTCATATGAACCAATTGGATCCTGCAATCACCAACCTTGTTCCGGTACTTCAATCTTACTGGCTGATGATACATGTTGCCATCATTACAGGAAGTTATGGTTTCCTTGGTTTGGGAGCTATTCTTGCGATCATCAATCTGGTCTTGTATTTACTCAGAACTAAAAACAACCAAAAAGAAATAAACTTACACATCAACGAGATTTCCTATGTAACTGAACTAACAATAACCGTAGGTTTATTCATGCTCACGATTGGTACTTTCCTCGGAGGTATCTGGGCAAACGAATCCTGGGGACGTTACTGGGGATGGGATCCAAAGGAGACCTGGGCACTTGTCTCAATACTTGTGTACGCAGTTCTTCTTCACCTTCGCTATATTCCGGCACTACAAAGCAAACTCGTATTTAACTCGGTTGCCATGTGGTCGTTTGGAGCGATTCTCTTCACCTTCTTTGGTGTAAACTTCTTCCTGGTAGGTTTGCACTCCTATGCTGAAGGAGAAGCAGATACCATGTGGCCGGATTGGGTAATCGGAACCATTATAGGATTTGCTATTTTCAACTTACTTGCCATTGTTAGGGCAATTTCTTCACAAAAAAAGAAACGATGAAACTATACGATCATACTATAAATACACTTTCAGGAGAACCTCTTGATCTCACTTCTTTCAAAGGAAAAAAAGTATTACTGGTTAATGTTGCTTCTGAATGTGGACTGACACCACAATATGAACAACTCCAACAAGTCTATGAAGAATACGGAGGTGATCATTTTGTCATTATCGGCATACCCAGTAATGATTTTATGGGACAGGAGCCGGGTACACCTGAACAAATTGCTGCTTTTTGTTCCCGTAACTATGGTGTTAGCTTTCCCCTGACCGAGAAGGTACATGTAAAAGGAGAAAACCAACATCCTTTGTTTACCTGGCTTTGCCATTCAGGAGAAAAAGGAAATGCATTGGAAGTTAAATGGAATTTTCATAAATTTCTTGTCGATGAGAACGGAGACTTTGTCTGTGATATAGATCCCCGTACTCTTCCCAATGATAAAAAAATTACCAATTGGATTAATTCGTAATGGAAAAAGTAGATATACTTGGAATTGGTGCTCACCCTGATGATGTAGAATTATCAGCGGGAGGTACAATTGCCAAACATGTAAAAGCAGGTAAAAAAGTAGCCATCGTTGACCTGACTCAGGGAGAGCTAGGATCGCGTGGAACCATAGAAACACGCTACAGTGAAGCCCATGATGCCTCCCGGATACTGGGAGTCTCTTTTCGGGAAAACCTAAAAATGCAAGATGGCTTTTTCGGTCATTCGAAAGAAGAGTTGCTAAAACTTGTCGTTCAAATCAGAAGATTTCAACCGGAAATAGTCTTGGCAAATGCAATTTCGGACCGTCATCCTGATCATGGAAAGGGATCTGCTTTTATTTCGGATGCCTGTTTTCTGGCCGGGTTGCGAAAAATAGAAACCGAACTCAACGGGAAATCGCAACAACCCTGGCGTCCTAAAGCTGTCTATCATTATGTTCAGGATCGCTATATTCAACCGGATTTCGCTATCGATGTTACAGAATTTGTAGAGACAAAATTTGAAGCTATCCGGGCTTATAAGACTCAATTTTATGATCCCGAATCCAAAGAGCCTCAAACTCCGATCTCAGGAAAAGAGTTTTTCGACTTTCTGGAAGGTCGAATGCGTCAGTTCGGTAGAGAAATTGGAGCTGAATTTGCCGAAGGCTATACGGTAGAACGAGTTCCGGGGGTCGAATACTTAGATCATTTGATATAATCGATTGGAACTTCCTATTCTTTATCAGGATGACTACATGGTTGCTGTGAACAAACCTCATGGTTTATTAGTTCACAGAAGCAGGATTGCCAATGATGTCGAGATTTCTGCCATTCAGATTTTAGAGAAACAACTCGGAAGAAAAGTGCGCCCGGCGCATCGACTTGACAGAAAAACTTCCGGTGTACTGTTGTTTTCTTTTGACGAGAAAACGGATCGTGAACTTCAAAAACAATTTATGGAGCGTTCCGTAGATAAAACTTATCTGGCGTTGGTACGAGGTTTCGCACCCCAAAATCTGACAATTGATTATCCTTTAAAAAGAGAGGATGGTAAAATTCAGGAAGCTGTCACTCACCTCAAATCGCTTACTTTTATTGAAGTTCCCGTTCCTTTCGGAAAATTCCCCACCTCCAGATACTCACTCGTTCAGTTACATCCCGAAACAGGTCGAATGCATCAATTGAGGAAACACATGGCGCATATTTTTCATCCGATTATAGGAGATCGTCCTCACGGCTGTAATAAGCAAAATCGTTTTTTTAAGGAAAACTGGCAATTAACATCCATGTTGCTACACGCATCGCAACTGACATTACAACATCCCGTTCATACTCATAAACTAGTTATCGATGCCTCTATTTCAGATGAATTCAATCGTATTCTGAAGACTTTCGGAGCAGAATAACCTGTTGTCGTTTCAGAATAATCTGAAAGCTTCCTCCAAAATAAGTCGGGTTGTTTCGTTCAACTTTATTTCACCTTGATCATTTCTCAGTTCATTTTTATAGAGCGGAAGCTCTGCCACAATAATTGCCTTCATTGTTATCAGGGAACCTAACAACGACTTCATAGCCCATTCTCCGCGAGGCTCATGAGGTGTTAGCGTTATGGGGAGTACTTTTTTTCCGGCAAGTTCTCCTGAGGCCGTTATCCATTCCAACGCATTCTTCAGAACCGCAGGAATATTATGGGTGTATTCAGGAGTACAGATCAGAATTGCATCAGAACGTATAATTATTTTTTTGAATTCCTGAATTAACTCCGGCAGTTCTTTTTCCAGTTCTTCCGGTAGGAACAAAGGAAAATCTCGTAACCGGTCAAAAACTTCAATTTCATACTGTCCTGAAAAATAATTTCTGACAGTATATAAAAAAGCAGCTGTTGAGCTATTTTTTGCAGCAGATCCAGAAATGGCGACTATTTTCATACGACTGAGTTTCTTATTTTACGTGTAAGGTAGGAAAATCATCTAAATGTTATACCCTGATTGCATTATAGGTTTTGATCCTTCCCGCCAAAGAATTCTCAACTCCAATTCGGATAGAACCAAAACAGCTATTCTTTGTATCATGAAAATATTCCGTTACAAAATTAGAATATCCGTTTGTTCATCATCTCCAGGATCCACCGTTTTATCCTATGAAAAGAACGACTAATCTCTCATTCTATAGCATAAAAAAAGCCCGTTTCAAAGAACGAGCCTATTCAGAAAAATTGAATTTATCTTAGTGATGGTGACCATCCGGACCGTGTACATGCCCGTGATCCAATTCGCTTTGATCTGCTTCGCGAACATCCATAATTTCTACATCAAAGAACAATTTTTTTCCGGCAAGCGGATGGTTAAGATCCAACGTAACGTCCTCTCCATCAATTTTCGCTACCGTAGCAATCATTGGTCCCTGCTCTGTATCCAATTGCACTTGTATTCCAGCTACCAACTCTTCATCTCCCTGAAAGCCTGATTTTGGTACGGTATGAAATAATTCTTCGCGTACGTCTCCGTATGCATCTTTCGCTTCTACTGCAGCAGCAACCTTATCTCCTTTTTGTTTTCCTTCCAACTGAGTTTCAAGTCCGGGAATCAAATTACCTATTCCCTGAATGTAAGCAAGAGGTTCACGATTAGCAGATGTATCCAATACGTTTCCTTCTTCGTCTTTCAATGTGTAGTGCATAGACACCACACGATTTGTTTCAATAATCATATAAATAATTTCTAATGAATTGCAAAGGTAGAGATTATAAAAAAGCTTGTCAAACTTTACCGTGTATAAGTCGTCAATCGTGTTACTTTTAACCAAAAGCGACGTCCAGGATCATCATCACTATAAATCCTCCTATAAACCCAAGTACAGCAATATCAGTATACTTATCCCTTTGTGTTTCGGGGATCACCTCTTCCACCACTACAAATATCATAGCTCCGGCAGCAAAAGCCAATGCAAAAGGTAAGATGCTTTGCATATAAATTACTGACAAAGCCCCGATAACACCGGCAATCGGCTCTACCACTGCTGAAAGCTGTCCATAATAAAAACTTCTCCAACGACTCATTCCTGTTCGTCTCAAAGGCATCGCTACAGCAAACCCTTCCGGAAAATTTTGAATAGCAATACCCATTGCCAAAGCTATTGCCGCAGAGACAGAAGCATCTTCCAACCCAAGAGAAGCTGCACCAAACAAAACTCCAACAGCCAATCCTTCCGGAATATTATGAAGCGTGATTGCCAAGACCAGTAACCACGATTTGTGCAACTGCGTTTTTACCCCTTCACTCTCCCCTTCTCTGAAATTAATATGTAAATGTGGTAAGCTCTTATCCAGAATAAACAAAAAAATCGCCCCCGACATAAATCCTACTGCTGCCGGCATCCAGGGATAATCCGGATAATATTTCTCCGACATCTCAATCGAGGGCGCCAATAATGACCAAAAACTGGCAGCTACCATCACTCCTCCCGTAAATCCAAGCATACCATCCAACAGTCCACGATGCATCCTCTTAAAGAAGAATACCAAACCAGCACCCGCTGCCGTTGAGGCCCATGTAAAGATAGTCGCCACTAAGGCTGCCCATACCGGACCGTTATCAATTACCCATTTTTCTATCGTTTCTAACATCGTTACTGTTTAGGTTCTACACAAATATTAGTCACCACTGCGTGAGAAAAGTTAATTGTTCCGTTTTTCGTTTCAACAAGCATCGAATCATCAAACTCATATTTTTCAAGTAAAATAAGTGTGTCTCCCAACTGTACTCCCTGACGATCCAAAAACTGCAAAAAGGCTGGGGAAGAATCATTTACACCTACAACCGTGGCAGGTATGGTCAATTCCATTTCATTCAGCAGGCAGGCTTTTTTTCTACGAACAATAGTACCATTTTTATCCGGAATAGGATCACCATGCGGATCAAACTTAGGGAATCCAAGAAACTCTTCCAACCGATCCGTTAGTTGAACTGATTGAATATGTTCCAGTTGTTCGGCAATTTCATGTACTTCATCCCAACCAAAATTTAATTTCTCAACTAAAAAAACCTCCCACAACCTGTGTTTTCTGACAATACGTAAAGCAGCATCCTTTCCTGAAATAGTAAGTGACACTCCCTTATACTTCTGATAATCTACTAATTCCTTTTCAGCCAGTTTCCGAATCATGTCTGTCACTGAAGAGGCCTTGGTTTCCATACGATCTGCGAGTGCATTTGTTGATACAGCTCCCTCGTTTTCAAGTGCCAATATTGCTTTCAGATAATTTTCTTCCGTACTCGTTAACATTGCTTCGTTGCTTATAAATTTCCTATCTGTATTCCTATAAAAAATGTTCTTGCTCTCACCGGTCCATACGTATAAGAGGCATCTCTGTGAACCCCTTTGTCCAAATCACGCTGAAAGGTATCCAGTATGTTTTTCACACCTCCGTTTAGGGTTAGTTTTACGTTATTTTTCAGGTAAAAGTTATAATTTATTTTAAAACCCCAATCTACCATCGTCTCGGAACGTTCCAATTTATCTTCTGTAATATAACCAGCGTAATGAGGGAGATTCATAGGTCCTGTTAAAATTGCTGACGAATTTACATCTATCTTTTTATTAATTGCATAACTAATAACCAAAGAACCGTAATAATCAGGAGTTCTTAAAAATCCGGAAACATATTGTCCTTCTGCCCATTCTACCGGCTCAGAATACCGGGTACTTTGTGCAGAGAAAGTAAACATGGTAAACAGCTGATCTTTCCATGAATAATTGAATTCAAATGATCCTCCTGCTACCTCTGCTCTCTGTCCATTCCTTTTTTCAAGAATATTCTGTCCCAATACGTCTTGTGTAAACTCAAGAACAAAGACATTTTGCAACTGGTTATAGAATCCATTGAGTACAATTTCTATATCTGATTTTCCTTTTTCAAAGTCAAAAGAAATATCCAGATTCAATCCATGAGACAGTTCATGCTTCAAATCATCTCCAAGGCGAATCAGCTGAATTTCTCCCGAAACCAATTCAACATGCACATCTTCTGAAAACACCTGGGGAATCCGGTAACCATTTGCATAATTCATACGAATTTCTGCAAATTTAAAGGGACTGTATTTTACACCCAATCTTGGTGTAACCAACGGTTTAAATAATACATTGTCATAATTCAACCGGGCACCGGCATTTAACTTGAATTTTGGAGACAACAACCAGTCTAACTGCGTGTATACACCAAACTGGTTAATCGGCTGAAAAACATGAACACCATATCCGGGTTTGTTATCACTCATAACATTACGAATCATTTCCGCTCCCGAAACAACTGCTATTCCTTTGCTATCCCGTTCAATTCGTTTCGATTTCCATCGGTGGCGAAATCCTGACACATAGTTTTCGTCTCTTGTTTTCCCATATCCGTCAGGATCCATTTCAGCACCATAATAATTATTCATTATCGTATGTTGTGTAGCGAAAAAGGCTTCTATTTTATGTGCATCATTCTTTAAATAAGCTTCATACGATAATTCTCCTCCGTATACGTTGGATTTTAACTGTTCTGCTATCTGGGTTTCTTCGGGTAATCTATCCAATTGATCTCCCCCTCTTCTGAACTCATCCATAATTCGAAACTTAACTCCCAGGCGACTCTTTTTTCCGGGACGATAGAATCCATTTACATCCAAAGCCAACCCTTTTAATATGGGGATATCCGAAAAACCATCTTTGTCCCTGTCATAATCCTCTCTGTACCGCTGACCTGCGGACACACTAACTCCTGCCTTATTATTTTTGGCTACCCAGGCCCCTGTTCCTCCCGCATACTGATCCCAACTCCCATCCATATATCCTACCGAAACCTGACCGGAAGCACCGGAGTTAATTGGATCACGGGTAATGATATTAACAATTCCGGCAATTGCATTGGCGCCGTACAATACAGAACCTCCTCCTCGGATTACTTCAACTCGCTCTACCCACGAAACAGGAATTTGTTCCAATCCATAAATACTATTCAAGGAAGAAAAAACAGGTCGTCCGTTCATCAGGAACTGGTTGTATCCACCTCCCAATCCATTCATACGAAGTTGAGAAAACCCACAGTTCTGGCAATTATTCTCCATTCGCAAGCCGGGTTGAAAGGAAATCCCTTCAGAAATACTTTGTGCCCCCACCGACTGCAACTGGGTTTGGTTGATGGTAGAAATTCTGACAATACTTTCCTTCTTGGATTCTTCTTCTTTACTTCCTGTTACTACAACTTCAGAAAAGAAAACAGAAACCGGACTTATTTCGATTTCTACTAAACCGGCTGAGTCAGGTAATACAACTTGTTGTTCCTCATAACCTATGGCCCAGATCTTAGCGCTCTTCCCCGCAAATTTTGCTAAAGGCAATACAAACTTACCTTCCAAATCTGAAACCAGTTTTTCATCTGCTGTTTCCAAACGTGCGTTGGGTATTCCTCCTTCCTGAGAGATTACCTGAACCATAATTTCCTGTCCTGTAACAGCAACAAAATGAAATAGAAAAGCAAGTAGAAAAACAAATCTAAATATCATCTAATTTTATTTTTAGACAAATCTAAAAATATTTTCAAACACAATAAAATTTTATCCATAAAAAAATCCCTCTTCGCTTCCAAAGAGGGATTCCAGCCTATCAATTATATAACTATTTATGCTGTTACTTTCATTCTCGCTGCTCGTATTATCAAGTAGACTCCAACCAGAAACAAAGGAATACTAAGCATTTGTCCCGTATTAATCGTATTCTCAAAATCACGGGCAGTCTGTCCTTCTTTAATAAACTCAATAAGGAAACGCATTCCCCAAATACCGATCATAAAGACACCAAAAATGAGCCCTTGTCTTTCTTTTGCTTTTGTTTTCCAATACATCCAGAAAAGAGTTGCAAAAATAATCAGGTAAGATATTGCTTCGTACAACTGCGCCGGATGTCTCGGAGTAGGATCAAATTCTTTGGTTACTTCATTAAAATAATTCGGGAAACTAAATGCCCATGGTAAATCCGTCGGAATCCCTACGATTTCAGAATTCATAAGATTCCCTAAGCGAATAAAGCAACCTGCAATGGCAATAGGTGCTGCAACGCGATCCAGTATCCATAACATTGGTTTCTGAGATACTTTTTTCGAATATATCCACAATGCCAATAAAATTGCAATCGCTGCTCCGTGGCTCGCCAGACCGCCTTTCCACACCATTGGAATTTCGTTCAGGTTGTTTTTGTAATAGGCCCAATCATAAAAGAAAACATGTCCGAGACGCGCTCCCACGACTGTTGCTATAATCATATACAACAGCAACATATCCAACTTTTTCTCCGAAACACCTTCTTTCGTAAACATTCGTTTGATCACATAGTATCCTATGATCAAACCCGTTACAAATAACAATCCGTATTTATTAGGTGTTTTCCAACCTTCAATCAATTCGGGATTAACATCCCAGATTATTTCAAGAATCACTTTTTTCGTTTTTTAATGCGTGAGGGAAAGATAATGGTTTTTCCTGAGACACTTTGAATTTCAATTTCTCCGAACGACCTTTTTTGAAGATTTTATTGCTGTTCTGTAATCCTTTTCGCAATGCTTTTTGCTCTTCCACCGGTAATTTGGTAATGTCTTCACATTCTTTTGAACAACATCCGCTGTATTCATTTTTACACGTATCACACTGAATAAAAAGTAGATGACAAGCATCATTTGCACAGTTTGTATGTGTATCACAAGGAGCTCCACATTGATGACAAACGGCTATCACATCATCAGAAATACGCTCTCCTCTCCGTTCATCAAAAACAAAGTTCTTTCCAATGAATTTATTCTCGATCCCATTTTCGTTACAGTCTCTAGCATATTTAATAATTCCGCCTTCTAACTGGTGCACGTTTTTGAATCCCCTGTGTTTATACCAGGCACTGGCTTTCTCACACCGGATTCCTCCCGTACAATACATAACGATGTTTTTATCCTCATTTCCTTTAAGGTACTTTTCCTCAATTACAGGCAATGATTCTCTGAAGGTATCCACATCAGGAGTAATAGCCCCCTTAAAATGTCCTACTTCACTTTCATAATGATTCCTGAAATCAATCAAAATGGTATCCGGATCATCTGTGAGCTTGTTAAACTCTTCTGCTGTCAAATGTTTTCCTTTATTACGAACATCAAATGTTTCGTCATTCAGTCCGTCAGCCAGAATTTTATCACGAACTTTTATTTTCAATTTCAGAAAGGAAAACTCAGCCGATTCCTCAACAGCAATATTCAAACGAATTCCCTTTAGAAATTCAACTTTATCCAGTTCATTACGGAATTCTTCCAATGACTCGACCGGAACGGCAATTTGCGCATTAATTCCTTCTTTCGCCACGTAAGTACGACCAAGTACTCCCAGACGACTCCAGGTAAGAAACAAGTGATTTCTAAACAATGTAGGATTTGGAATTGAAGCATACTGATAAAAAGAGATGGTCACTAATTTCACCTCGTTTTTTCGTAACTGAATCAACAATTCCTCCTTACTATACGTATTCCACAGTTGCATGCTATGTATATTTTTTAGTTAAAGAGTGGCGCAAAGATAAATAATTTGTACTGAACGACCTATTAACAGGAAACAGAAACATCTACTCCCCTATGTTAACCTATCTCTCTAAAAACAAAACCAAAATTTTCAACCATCCGTTCGAAATGTCTTCATATTTAATAAAGGATATTTTTGTCCGTTATTGTTTTTTATTCTACATTTGTCCCGAATCATTCGTATCTATATGTTTTCAAAAGCCTGTGAATATGGAATAAAAGCTACGCTACATGTAGCACAACAATCCAGCCAAGGATCTCGCGTTGGTCTGAAAGATATTGCGGCAGCAATTGATTCTCCTGAAGCATTTACCGCTAAAATTATGCAACAACTATCAAGAAACGGGATCGTTGATTCCATCAAAGGTCCTAACGGAGGTTTTGAAATTCCTAAAGACAAGCTCAGAACGATCCAATTAATTCAAATTGTATCGGCTATTGACGGCGACCAGTTATTCTACGGATGCGGACTGGGACTGAAGCAGTGTAATGAGCAAAAACCCTGCCCTGTTCACCATAAATTTAAAGTAATTCGGGATAATTTGAAAACTATGTTAGAAACAACATCTATAGAGGAATTGGCTCTTGGGCTTTCGGATGGTCTTACTTTTTTGAAACGTTAGAAAAATTTGACCAAATAAAGGATAAAAAGATCTTTTAATCTAAATAACTAATTATGAATACATCACAAAAAACGAAAAATACCTGGTACCAAAAACAGGTGATTGATTTTGAAGCTAATCGTTACGGAGCGATGACCTTAATGATGACTTTGCAGAGTTGCTGGGGTTCCGTTACAGCAATGTTTGGGTTGTTACTCCTCGAAAGTTATGTTGTTCTGGGTATTGCTGCCGTTGTTACCCTATCATCGAATGCCGTCTTTATTGCTCAGTCTCCGGCGAAATGGTGCCTTACTACCTTTTTCGTAAGTATTAGCGTCAACGCTCTTCTCTTATTGCTAACTTTTATTCTCTAGCTATGAAAGATATAACCACCATCGCAGATGTACAACAACTTGTACATACATTTTATGAAGAAGTACGAAAGGATGAACTACTGGGTCCTGTTTTCAATAGCCGCTTAGCCGATCAATGGGAAGAACACCTGGAAAAGATGGTTCGTTTCTGGCAAACCATTTTGTTAGGAGAACACACGTATAGCGGTTACCCCTTCCACCCACACGCCACGTTGGCAATTGACGCTTCACACTTTGAAAAATGGGTAACTATTTTTCAGACTACCGTTGATCGTCTTTTTACCGGGCCTGTTGCAGATGAAGCAAAAAACCGTGGTGTACTCATGGCAAAAATCTTTCAACATAAACTTGACGTATTGGATCAACAAAAACAACACGCATGAAGTATCCTCTCGTTATCGCTTCTGTTTTTCTTTGGATCGGTTTTGTTAGTGCAATCAGTTTCCTGGAAGCCTGGTTAAAATTCAGAGCCCCCGGAATCACAGTTCCTTTGGGATTAGGAATAGGACGGCTCGTCTTTTTTGCATTGAATAAAATAGAATGGGTATTTGCACTGGTGATTTTCGTCAATCTGTTCTATACCCAAAAATGGACGCTTCAGGGAAGTCAGCTTCTCTTACTTATACCTTTTGTTATTCTGATTATTCAGACAGTCTGGCTACTTCCCGCATTGGACACCCGGGCTGATTTACATATACAAGGAGCGGAAGTTCCTCCCTCCTATCTCCATTTGTATTATGTTGTAGGTGAACTAATAAAAATAACAGCACTCATTCTTTTTGGAACAAAACTCCTGAAATCATGAATACAGAACTAATTGAACAGATTTACAGTAAATACCAAGCTTTGGGTGAGAACCCTGAAAACTATCTCAAAGGGTTACTTACAGCCCAACCTATTACGTATTGGGACTATATAGAAACAGATACGCTTTTGTCACTCCAAAAACCCCGGACAGCCTACAAAGATGAAGCTATTTTCATTCTATATCATCAGGTTACAGAATTGACATTAAAGATGATGCTTCACGAGATCAAACAACTAACAGAAGATCAGCTTTCGGACAAAGAGTGGATCAGTAAAATGGAACGGTTGAACCGTTATACTTCCTTACTCATCACGTCATTCGATATTATGAAATCCGGTATGAATCATGACGATTACAATACGTTCCGGTATACACTTACTCCTGCTTCAGGATTTCAGAGTGTTCAATTCAGAATGATTGAATTGTATTGTACACCGTTGGTTAATCTGGTTAACGAACAAGGTAAAATGCGTTTGAGTGCGAATCCCACTATAGAAGAATACATGGATAATCTCTATTGGAAAGACGCCGGATACAATCGTTACACAGGTAAGAAATCACTTACTCTGCAAGCTTTTGAAAACCGATATCAGGAACAACTCACTTCCCTTGCCTACAAAATGGAAGAACACACCCTTTCCGATAAAGTCAAAAAACGAGCATCTCTACCTGCGGAACTAAAAGAGAAACTCCGCGAGTTTGATTATCTCTACAATATTCAGTGGCCACTTGTTCATCTACAGACAGCACAACATTATCTTGACAGTAAGCACGAAAATAAAGCAGCCACCGGTGGAAGTGAATGGAAAAAATACCTCCACCCCAAATATCAACAACGAAAATTCTTTCCCGACCTCTGGACAAGAGACGAAAAAAACAGTTGGGGAATAGTTTCTAAAAATGAACAACCATGAAAAATATCACGAAAGAAAGTAGAATTGGTCAGGTCGTAGCAGATAATAATCAAACGGCCTCAGTTTTCAAAAAGTATGCAATTGATTTTTGCTGTAACGGAAACAGAAGTATACAGGAAGCCTGTCAGAAAACAGATATTTCTGTAGAAAAGTTACTTGATGAGCTCAATGTAGTTACTCCAACTACCGGATTCACTTCAGAGTATACCTCCTGGCCTGTAGATTTACTCGTCGACTATATTCTGAAAAAACACCATCGGTATGTCGAGGAAAAAATCACTGAGATTTTGCCGTATCTGGAAAAAATTGTCCGGGTACATGGCAAACAACACCCTGAATTATACAAGGTACAGCAGCTTTTTTCTGATGCTGCGGGAGAACTGACTAAACATCTGAAAAAAGAAGAATTGATCCTTTTTCCTTTTATACAAAAGATGGTACTTGCTCTTGAAAACAACCAGCCCATTCCTTCCCCTCATTTTCAAACAGTTGAAAACCCAATTCAAATGATGCATCATGAACATAATAACGAGGGAGAACGATTCCGCCAGATATCCAATTTGACCAATACATACACTCCTCCGGAAGATGCCTGTACCACTTTTCGCTTAACGTACTCACTTTTACAAGAGTTTGAAAGCGATCTCCATCAACACATTCATCTGGAGAATAATATACTTTTCCCAAAAGCACAGCAAATGGAAACAGCATTAAGACAAAAGGATCTTCTCTAGTTCTCCCTGCATAGCTGCCGGCAAACTCAATTGCTTTAATTTGTATCTTTCGGACAAATTCAGGAACACAATAAACCGTTTAGGATATGAAAAAAATAATTTATGTTTCAATGGCAGCTATAGCACTCGGCTCCTGTAATCAAAATAACGAGGAGAAAAAAGGATCTGCTTTTGTCTATCCGGACACAAAGAAAGTAGATACGGTAGATACGTATTTCGGCACACAGATCGCTGATCCTTATCGTTGGTTAGAAGATGACCGTTCGAAGGAGACTGAAGAATGGGTAAAAGCGCAAAACGAGGTTAGTTTTGGTTACCTGAAGTCCATTCCCTTCCGTCAACAGATTATTGACCGTATGTCTGAAATGTGGAATTACGAACGTATTTCAGCTCCTTTCAAAGAAGGAAAGTACACTTATTATTATAAAAACAACGGGCTGCAGAATCAATCAGTGATCTACCGTAAAGATCAGGATGGAAACGAAGAAGTTTTTCTGGACCCGAATACGTTCTCGAAAGACGGTACAACTTCATTGGGAGGATTAAACTTCTCCAAAGACGGGAGTCTTGCCGCTTACGCCATTTCCGAGGGAGGAAGTGACTGGCGCAAGGTGATTATCATTGATACAGAAACAAAGCAACAAACGGAAGATACGTTACGTGACATCAAGTTTTCGGGAATTTCCTGGTTGGGGAATGAAGGCTTTTTCTACTCCAGTTATGACAAACCGGAAGGCAGTGAACTTTCTGCCAAAACGGATCAACATAAATTGTATTACCATCAACTCGGAACAGCACAACAATCAGATCAGCTTGTTTTCGGTGGAAAAGAGAAACGTCGTTACGTTGGTGGTTATGTTTCAGAAGATTTGAATTTCCTGTTTATTTCAGCAGCTAACTCTACATCAGGTAACGAATTATATATCAAAGACCTGACAAAGGAAAACAGTCCTATTATTCCGGTTGTTTCTAATTTTGAAAATGACCACTATGTTCTGGAAAATGAAGGAAACAAACTTTATATTGTCACCAACCTGAATGCACCTAACAAACGCATTGTAACGGTTGATGCAACAAATCCAACTATTGAAAACTGGGTTGATTTTATCCCGGAAACCGAACATGTTCTTTCCCCCTCTACAGGAAGCGGCTATTTCTTTGCAAAATACATGAAAGATGCCATCTCACTGGTAAAGCAGTATGATTATTCCGGAAAGCTGGTTCGTGAAGTAGCGCTCCCCGGAATAGGAACAGCAGGTGGTTTCGGAGGAAAGAAAGAAGAACAGACATTGTACTTCTCATTTACTAATTATATTACTCCCGGGACTATTTACAGTTACAATCCGAAAACAGGGAAATCTGAAATCTACCAACAACCCAAAGTGGCATTTGACGGTAGCCAATATGAGTCAAAACAAGTTTTTTATACCTCAAAAGATGGAACCAAAGTTCCAATGATTATTACGCACAAAAAGGGATTAAAATTGGATGGCACTAATCCAACCATGTTGTACGGATACGGAGGATTTAATATCAGTCTGACTCCTTCATTCAGTATTTCAAATGCACTGTGGATGGAGTTAGGTGGTGTATATGCCGTTCCTAACCTTCGCGGAGGAGGAGAATACGGAAAAGATTGGCACAATGCCGGAACGCAGATGCAAAAACAAAACGTTTTTGATGACTTTATTGCTGCTGCCGAATACCTGATTGCGGAGAAATATACCTCGTCAGACTATCTTGCCATTTCCGGCCGTTCAAACGGTGGATTATTGGTTGGAGCTACTATGACGCAACGTCCTGATTTATTTAAAGTAGCTCTTCCTGGAGTTGGAGTACTTGATATGCTTCGCTACCACACGTTCACTGCTGGAGCCGGATGGGCTTATGATTACGGAACGTCAGAAGACTCTAAAGAAATGTTTGAGTATCTGAAAGGATACTCTCCTGTTCACAATGTAAAAGAGGGAGTAACTTATCCGGCAACAATGGTTACGACAGGTGATCATGATGACCGCGTGGTTCCTGCTCATTCCTTCAAGTTTGCAGCTGAACTTCAGGCGAAACACAAAGGAGAGAATCCGGTGATTATTCGTATTGATGTAAACGCAGGACATGGAGCCGGAAAACCTGTTTCCATGACAATTGAAGAATATTCGGATATGCTTGCTTTCGCCCTGTACAATATGGGAATAGAAAAGTTATAAAATACTCCTGTATATTACTTATTACCAACACCGGGGAAGCATTTTCTCCGGTGTTTTTGTATCCATACCAATTGATTCTTCTTCGTTTTTGTCCGCTTCATAAAATTGACGTAAATTTGCAGCGATTATGAACCAGTACAAGAAAGTTGCATTTTATACGCTAGGTTGTAAACTGAATTTTTCGGAAACATCAACCATCTCGCGCCTTTTTGAAGACGCAGGCTTCGCTAAAGTTGATATGAGCGAAGGTCCTGATATTTTTGTTCTGAACACCTGTTCGGTAACTGAAAATGCAGATAAAAAATGTAAACAACTGGTCAAAAAGGTGATGAAAACAAATCCCGATACCTTTGTTATTGTTGTCGGGTGTTACGCACAGTTAAAACCGGAGGAAATTGCTAAAATCCCCGGAGTGGATATTGTTCTCGGAGCGAATGAGAAGTTCAATGTCCTTGAACATTTGGAAAACCTTGAAAAACAGGAGCAGGCTAAAGTTGCCTACGAAAATATTAAGAACACGAAAGAATTTGTTCCCTCATTCTCCTATGGTGACCGTACCCGTAGCTTTTTAAAGATTCAGGATGGATGTGATTATTTCTGTACATTCTGCACGATTCCGCTCGCACGGGGTAAAAGTCGTAATGCATCTATCCGGGAGACTATAGATGAAGCAAAAAAAATTGCGGAAACAGAAATCAAAGAGGTTGTATTAACTGGTGTAAACATTGGTGATTTTGGTCAGGGCGGAGAGGAAAATTTCTTTGGACTGGTTCAGGAGTTGGACAAAGTAGAAGGTATTGATCGTTTCCGTATTTCATCCATAGAACCCAACTTACTCAGTAATGAAATCATTGAGTTTTGTTTGAATCACTCGCAACGTTTTGTGCCGCATTTTCACATTCCGTTACAATCCGGTTCGAATAAACTCCTGAAAGCTATGCGTCGCAAATACGAGCGTGAACTATATGCTGACCGTGTAGCTAAAATAAAGGAGTTGAATCCGCAAACCTGTATCGGTGTAGATGTAATTGTTGGTTTCCCCGGTGAAACAGATGATGAGTTTATGGAAACCTATAATTTCCTCACTGAATTAGACATTTCGTATTTGCATGTTTTCACCTATTCGGAACGCGCCAAAACAACAGCCATAAAAATGGATGAAGTTGTTCCTATGGATAAAAGAAAGGAACGTAGCCGTATGTTACACATCCTCTCCGAAAAGAAAAAACGGGCATTTTATGAATCGGTGGTAGGTAATACCGGACGTGTTTTAGTCGAAGCTGAAGAAGAAAACGGATATATGAATGGCTTTACGGAAAACTACGTAAAAGTCAAAATTCCCTATAATCCGGATCTTGCCAATACATTCGTTGATGTAACTCTTTCGGAAATTGACCGGGATGGAATCATGAAGGTCACTACGAAAGATACGGTTCTAACGCACTAAGCTGGTTATCCCTATCTAAAAAGAATCCAAAACACTAATAAACACCTGTTTGTATTTTTGGCATGAGTTTTGTTTTAATCTTTTCAAACACAAAAACGTCAGGTCATGAAAAGATTATTACTCACAGGAATTATCATCGCGATAGGGATGAATTTCGCAGCAGCTTTCCCAAATTATCCGGGTAACCAAACAGCTAATCTGACCTTAACAACTTCAGAAGCAGGTCGTTTTATGTTTGAACTGAACGGATTCAGTCAACAATCAAATGGCAACACACTGTATCTGAATAACATTCAGCAAGGAAATCACTCACTTCGAATTTTCAGATGGAGACGTAGTTTTGGTCCGCACCAGGGATACTGGGATGTAGTATACCAGGGACAACTCCAGATCCCCGCTAACAGTCATGTTATTGCCAGCTGGAATCAATGGAACGGTCTTCATGCAAGCATTACACCATTGCATCAGCAACCGGTTCCTCCCGTACAGATTTGCCCTCCGCATCCAAATACACCGCCTATGAACGGACATCATCCCGGAAACGGACATGGATACGGTTGGAACAATCACTATGGAATGGGTATGCAGCCTCAGGTTTTTCAGGGATTTTTACACCAACTCAGAAAGGCATCTTTTGACAGTAACCGAGTAAATCTTGCGAAAAATGCTATTCGTTCCAGTGGAATTAGTGTTCAACAACTCCAACAAGTATTAAGAACATTTGACTTTGACAGTAATCGTCTTGAAGTAGCTCAATATGCATATGCATACACAGCCGACCAACAAAATTACTTTTTACTTCATAACTCGTTTGATTTTGAAAGTAATGCCGATCACCTGATGAATAGTCTGAATTAGACGAAAACAAAAATGCCCGGTCTAACCAACCGGGCATTTATTTTTATAGTGTTTCTTTTAAATCTCTTCTGCCAGTTCCAGTTTTCCGGAACGTTTGTTCAGCCAGGTCATTTGCCCGATTGAATACAGGAAAACCAGACCAAATCCGATAAACAACATCGCATGGAAAGGAATCAATCCATAATCACCCATGACGATTCCAAATACCACAGCTCCCAAAAACACAAGTGATAAAAGACCTTCTAATACGGTTACAAGATTGATCTTTTTCTCAACATATTTATTGGCTTTCCAGTCTTGTTTTCCACTTGAAATATTAAACTTAGGTGTTCGGACAAATGAGGATTTAATACCAAAGTATCCTTCCATAACAGCAATCGTATTGTGCAACGATAACCCCATCGAAACAGTAAGGAACTGAATAAATCTACCTATAAACCGAATAAAAGACAAAACAGAATTATTCGTTTTATCTCTGTAAGATAACCAGTAATACACCATCAGAAATACAGTCGATAAGATAAAGAAAGACCCTACCATCATCACTGTATCGTACTTATCCGTAGAAGCTTTAATCAACAGCACCGGAATACTTAAAATAGCTGTGAAAAAGATAAAGACAAAAACAGAACTATTGAACAAGTGTGCCAGTCCGTGAATACGATCTGAGAATTTAAGCCCTCTTGTTGTAAGCAATGTTTTTGACATCTTACGGAAGCACTCTGCTCCACCTTTCGTCCATCTAAACTGCTGATTTTTCAAGGCAGACATAGCAACCGGTAACTCAGCAGGTGCCGTAACGTTTTCAAGATACCTGAACTTCCAGCCTTTCATCTGAGCACGATAAGAAAGATCCAAATCTTCTGTAAGCGTATCGTGTTCCCAACCTCCGGCATCGGAAATTGTTTTCTTACGCCATACACCACCTGTACCGTTAAAGTTGATATAGTGTCCGGCGGCATTTCTTCCCGATTGTTCAATACTGAAGTGAGCATTCAGACCAAAAGCCTGTAACTCTGTCAAAAGAGAATAGTTTTTATTGATATGAGACCAACGCGTTTGCACAACCCCTACTTTAGGATCATCAAAGTACGGAATTGTCTCCATCAGGAAATTTGGATTGGGAAGAAAATCCGCATCAAAAATGGCAATAAATTCTCCCTTTACTTTATCCATCGCCTCGGCTAAAGCTCCTGCTTTATATCCTGTACGGTTTGTACGGTGAATATGATGGATATCGATTCCTGTTGCTCTTATCTCAGCTACTTTCTTTGCAATAACATCTACCGTCTCATCCGTAGAGTCATCCAGAACCTGAATTTCGAAACGATCTCTCGGATAATCAAAACGTGCCACAGTTTCAATCAAGCGCTCAACGACATACAACTCATTGAAAACGGGCAATTGAACAGTGACAAAAGGAGCATTCTCCAGATCAAAATCCGGACGTTTCATTTTATCACGTTTTCGTTTACTTCTCCAATAGGAAATAGCCAGTGAAAGCTGTAAAACACTGTAACAGAAAATTAATAGCAACGCTAATCCGTACAATGACAGCACCACATAATTTACCAAGTCAACCATCCGTTTTTAACCATGTATTATTCAACATCTTGAAGTAGTCAGCAGGAACCCAACACCACGCCCCAACCGCCAATTCCGGTGACAAAGGTAAATTAATCTATGGTTTTTAAGAAATTTTAAGAAATTAATTACTCCCTGATTTCTTATGCGTGCTGTGATTTACTGTATCACCCGCTTTATTCCTGCAACATTTTGTATCTTGCACCGTCATTTGGAAGTACTATGAGCGGAATTTTTCAGAAATCCTATTTTCAGATTGGTATTCTTCTGATACTAAAGCTTATCATTTCTCTTTTTTTTATTCGTTCATTTTCAATTGATCTGGACGAACCTTTTTCTATTTTTTACAGTCAACAATCTATCCCGGAACTTTTCACGCTTTTTGAAAATGAGAATAATCCCCCCCTCCATTTTGTTTTACTACATTTCTGGATAGAGTGGTTCGGGATAAGTCCGGTAGCCGTTCGCTCTCTGTCCCTGATCTTCGGATTATGTACGATTCCACTTATCTATAGGGCAGGACAAAAAACAGGAGGCAATACGGTTGGGTTGATTGCCGGAACTTTTTTCGTTTTCTCTAATTTTCACTTTTATCACGATCTTGAAGCGCGACCTTACCCCTTACTTGTATTTGGTTATGCACTTCTAATTCTGCTTTTACTGAAAGCGAATAAAGAAGTTTCTGTAAAAAATCACCTGGTAACCGGTTTAACACTCAGTGCGCTATTCTATACACATTATATTTCTCCCGTTATTATAGCAGCAACCGGTTGTATGTTTCTGTATTTTGCTTTCACAGAACGGGAAAAGAAAAAGCGTGTTCAGCGTATTACCCAACTAGTGTTGGTACTGATTCCTACCGTATTGATTACTTCAGCTCCTATTCTTCGCTTGTTAGCTATTCGGATATCTCACGTCAATGAGACGGGGACATGGGTTCCTGCGGCACAATGGACTGAATTGTATGGTCAAATCAATAAGTTCTTTAACGGAAAGTATGTCATGATCTTTCTTTTACTTTGGGGAGTTTTTTTCCTCTATGAAAAAAGAAAATTCCTCGTATCTTCTTTTACTCGGATAAATTTCAGACACCCGGTGGCCATCCTGATGCTTTTTTTTCTCGTAACTTACCTTCCTCTTTTCGGACTTTCCTTTTTCTGGCATGTCCATCTGTTTCTTGACCGTTATTTATTTTTTCTTTCTCTTCCACTTTATCTGATTGTCGCTTATTTTTTCACAAGTTCTTCCAGAGCATTAAGATGGTCTGCTCTCCTGCCCGTTTTTACTTTTTGTCTCTTTTTTAATCCGGGGAAAGGAAACAACCGGGAAACCGATAAAATTGCAGAATACCTGAAAACATCAAAAGGCTCCATACTTATCAGCCCCCCGACATTTGACCTTACACTTATCTATCACTATAACCCCGAATGGTTTCAGGAAATGATACATGGAAAAGACTTGTTTCCCCATAACCTTTTCCCTGTTTATTCCATGCAGGAAATCCCGGATACAAATGCGCTCATCTTCCCGATTCAATACCTGGATGCGGACAGTAAATTCGGTTTGGGAAATGAACAATTACGAAAACAACTGGACGAAATGTATTTACCTGTAGACAGTAGTCGCTTTAAAGGTAATTATTCTGTTATTCGCTACGAGAAAAAGAAATAGTGTTTGGCATTTAGTTTCCTTCCGGCAATGCTGTAGCTGTTTCTCCTGATTCAGAATCAACTAAAATTTCAGCTTCCTCATCTTCTCTGCTTCGTCTTCTTTTGTCTATCCAGTAATAAATCAAAAGAGAAACCAACATTATCAGGTAAAGCACATAATCAAACAACGATACATCCTCTAAAATATAGGTACTGTTTAAAAAGAAAACAATCAATAACGGGTATGCTACTAACACCGGAAACATAAAATACCTGTATATCTTTTTCTTTCGCCACAGCAGAATTAAACCGGCCAGATAAACAACCCATACAATAATCATTATAAAAGCCAGCGTTTCGTACGCCTCTCTGAAGTTATCCACTCCTAACTCCACTCCCCTTCTTGTAATCATCTTTTTGAGACGTAAAGCCCCTCGGATATTTTCTAAAAAATGGATCGATAAGTAAGCAGAAATATACCAGAAGAAAAACAAGCTGGCAGCCACCAGGTGCGTAAAGAAATAAGAGCGTGTCAACAGGTCAGGTCGATCTTTTCCAAAAACAAAACGGAACAAACGCTGCATCAAGGACAATGCATCCGGATTATTAATATCAATATTTAACTTTTCCTTAATCACAGTGCGAATATATAAGAATTAGCCTTGTTCCGCCATGAAAACAATCTCAAATTGAGATAATTTATACCAACCCCATTCATTTATACTACGTCCTTTCACAAAATATGTTTTTCTTTGCATTGATGAGAAATATTGCTACGGTTATACTAATTGTTATACTTTTCGCCTCCTGCCGAAAGGAAAAAGCTTCCTGGGACAGCGACTGGCGGATTCCGCTGATACATGACTCACTAACCCTGAGTAAACTTGTAACAGATTCGATACTGGACATTAATACTGATGGAAGTTACCAGCTGGTTATCAATCGTGATTTACTAAATCTCAATATTGATTCATTGCTTCGGCTTCCGGACACGGTTATTCGGCAAAATGTGGCTATAGCAGTATCAGAAGTAAATGTTCCTCCGGGATTCAGCTTTCTGAATCAGACGGAAGATCATACATTCGAAGTGGCCGATCTCATACTCAAAAAGGTAGTACTTGCGAGTGGAATTGCAGACATTAAAATTTCCTCACCGATTAGCGCTCCGACTATACTTACACTTACCCTTCCTTCCGTTAAAAAGGATGGTGTTGTCTACTCCAAAACGATCAACGCTCCTCCCGGCAGCCTTTCTTCACCAAGTATAACAAGTGAAGTTCTTGACCTAAGTGGATATGAGATTGATCTCACCGGACAAGACGGAAGTTCTTTCAATATTATCCAATCACAGGTATCGGTTAGTTCTGATCCAAACGGAGATCCGGTCACCGTAACCAACCAGGATACAGTTCGGTTCAATGTCGAATTTAAGAGTCTTACACCATCGTATGCACGCGGTTATTTTGGTAATCAATCCTTCAGTGATACAACAACCTTTGATTTTGACCTCATGAATTCGATTGTAGCCGGGGCAATTGACCTGGAGAACATTTCGTTAAATATTCGTGTTGAAAATGGTCTAAAAACAAGTGCCCGGGCTAAATTTACACACGTTCAAAATGATGGAATATCTGGTTCAAGTGTAGGACTTTCTCACCCGGAACTTGGTCCATGGATTTGGTTAAATCAGGCGACAGGTGACTGGAACTCTCTTGTTCCATCCGTTCACAACATTCAGTTTGATCAGAGCAATTCTACGATTGAAGCTTTCCTTGAGAATATTCCTAAATTCATGCGGGTAGGTTATGCCTTTGAACTAAATCCCTGGGGAAATACCAGTGGTGGTTATGATGAATTTTTCAGTCACAGTACTGTGCGGGCTTTTCTAACAGCGAATATGCCGCTTGCAATCGGAATGAATAATCTGACGTATGCCGATACTTTTGCTTTGAATTACGACAATTCGCAGGGAACAATCAGTGTGAAAAGTGGTGCTATTGAAATTGAAGCCAGCAATTCATACTCATTTGATGCGGATCTCCATCTTGAATTTCTGGATGCTAATAACGCTGTACTTTTCCAGAAATCCGGCGATCAGAAAATCAAAGGATCAACGTCCCTTGCCAATAGTACTCCGGATGTCGAAAAATCGAAAATTCGTATTACGTTATCAGAGGAAGAAACCAGTAAGCTGAAAGACCTCGAAAACCTTGTCGTAAAAGCCGTATTTGACACTCCGCAATCCGGAAGTATCAGTACATTCTATGACGGACAATTTATTGCTTTCAAGTTATTTACCAACCTTAAACTGACGGTAAAATTCTAAGGAACACATGAACAACAGATTTATTTCAGGATGCATTACTTTTCTTCTGGGAATTAACTTCACAACCGCTCAGGAGATTCTCCCTCTTCAACACGACACATCATACTTTAAAGGTGAGTTTATTGTTCACGGAGATGCTTTCTATCACAGCAACACAATTCGAACTGAATTTGCCAACACACTACTCTGGGGTGGCTACATCACAGACGAAATGAAAGATGCGTCTCTGAAAAATGCTGCCGGGCGTCCCCGTAACCGATTCGGCGGAACCTTTTCATCCGGACTGGAATATCGAAATTACACTGTGAACTTATTCGGTAAAGAAGATTGGGGCTTTTTAGTAAAAGCCGGATATGAAATTTACGCCGGAGCTCAATTTACACGCGATGCATTTTCTCTTCTATTCAAAGGAAACGCTCACGTAACGAATAATATGGCTGACCTAACGGATTTACGTTTCGATCAGATAACTTATCAGAAAATCGGATTCGGAGTCGTTGATAAACGATCAAAAAGTGCTATATCCCTCAACTTTGTCAATGCACAGAGCTTTACAAAGATGCATTTTGTGAACGGGGAATACAGGCAATCACCTCAAACGGACTCTGTCAGTCTTCTTTTGAAAGGAGATTATTCTTCTGCATCCGGAGGTATGTCAAATGGACTGGGGTTTGCGCTGGATGCTGACTTCCGGATCGAAATTCCCTGGGGAAAAGCAAAAACGGCTTATATCCGTTTAAAAGCGGAAAATATTGGAGTCGCTTTCTTTAACAATCAAACAAAAAACTATTCGCTGGATACCATGTATCGCTACTCTGGTTTCGAGATCAGTGAACTGACGAGTTCTTTCGGGAACGGAAACGAAGAGTTCAGTTTGGCTGATTCTTTGAATCTCCGACCTTCAGAAGGGGGAAAAGCTGTTTGGTTACCCGGTTATATTCAGTTAGCAAAAATTGTAGACCGAACTAATCCGGCCAAACTTCAACCTTTCTTTGGGATCAATGTGTATACAAACGCTATTTATCTTCCACAGGTATTTGCCGGAATTCACTACCAACCCCACCCGGTTATTGCGATCGGAGCGCAGGCTTCCTACGGAGGTTTCGGTGAATTGAGGGGTGGTTTTTATTTAGACCTGAAACTGGGACAATTTTATCTTGGTGTAGGAACACAAGACGTTTACGGAGCTGTTTCTAAAAACGGATTAGGACAATCATTAACAGGACGCATCACATGGAAAATAGATTAATACTTATTATCACGTTATTCTTTTCCGGATTTAGCTTCGGACAGATTTCCTTTTTTAAAACGTA
Source organism: Wandonia sp. (assembly GCF_984588085.1). Lineage (NCBI taxonomy): Bacteria > Pseudomonadati > Bacteroidota > Flavobacteriia > Flavobacteriales > Crocinitomicaceae > Wandonia > Wandonia sp. Next base: position 1,405 of record NZ_CFIGVI010000018.1, on the reverse strand, counting down.
TGGAGAGAATGGTTTTGACTACGGTCAGGGACTGGTTCAGTTGGATGATTCCAGCTATGTGATAACCGGGGCTTCCAGTAGTTTTCAGGATGCACCTTCCAGAGCTTTTCTTCTCAAAGTAGACAGTATGGGAACCTATCTCTGGTCCCGTTCTTACGGAGGAGACAGATCAGACTGGGGACGCCGGGTATTTCATAAAGAGAATGTAGGCTTCTGGATCGCCGGATATTCCAACAGTTTTAGTAATTATTCTGATTTCGATTTTTACCTGATAAAAACAGATGAATCCGGAGAACCTGAATGGGAGCGCACCTATGGATCAGATGATTGGGAACGACTATGGGATGCTGTTCTTCTACAGGATGAAGGTCTATTTATGGTCGGGGAAACCGACGGACTTATGAGTCAGGAAGAGGATTTGTATATGGTTCGTACACAAGCTAACGGAGACACACTTTGGACCAAGTATATTCGCACAGCAGGAAAGGATATCGGTTACTCTGCGATCAATTTTTCGGACACAACCGTTCTTATTGGTGGAATTTCTTCTTCTATCACAGATACGAAAACCGGGTATCTGGCACTTATACATATCAATTCGGGAGAAATTCTCTGGGAAAAATTTCATGGAGCAGGTGGAACAGCTGCTTTCAGAAGTCTATACGAATTCAATTCGAACGTATACGGTGTAGGAGAAATGACATTAGATGGAGAAAACCAAAGGGATCACTGGATGACCAAACTGGACAGTAACGGTGATATCTTGTATGAAAACACAGACAGCCGTCCGGAAGATGACTTTCTGAGCAATGTTGCTGTGCGTGATATGAACAGTATGTTTATTACCGCCTGGATTGATGAGGATATTTACCCGAACGGACCGGATCTTTTATTTGCAAAGTACCATACTGATATGTATTGGAATGGAACCTCTTCATTTTTCTCAGGAGAAAACCCGGATGAATGCCATCAAATGATTATTTCAAAAGACGGTGGAGCTGTTTTAGTCGGATTCGGAATGGACCCATCCTGGACAAATGGCGGTTCTGCAATTACACTGATCAAAGTAGGTCCCGGTGAAGAAATTCCTTCCGGGATTACAAGTGATCAAACACTCGTTTATCTATCCGAAAACGAAAATTCTGCAACTATAACCGTTTTCCCTAACCCGGTACGCTCTGCCCTTCAGATTCAAGTACCTGAAAATTGGGAATCGGCAAACTATCAATTGATTGATCCCTCCGGAAGATCTGTCAAATCGGGTACTATCTCCTCTTCGTTAGATGTATCTGACCTGGAAAGTGGAATGTACTTTCTACGGATTATTCAAGAAGACAAATTTGTTGGTGTGCGGATTGTGAAAGAATAAGGTTCTATCAAGCATTTTCTTGTTGAACTTATTCAG